>CAWUIS010000079.1:0-7928 GCA_963922625.1 uncultured Candidatus Melainabacteria bacterium
GAGCATTTTTACAGTAAGAAGTTTCAAATTCAAGATGATTTGTAGAACATCTTCAGAAACATCTTTAACAGCAGAAAATTCGTGGTTAACGCCTTCAATACGAACATGAGTCACAGCTGAGCCTTTGATTCTACCTAGAAGAACTCTTCTTAGAGTATTACCAACAGTATGACCAAAACCTCTATACAAAGGTTGTAAAGTAAGTTTACCTCTGATAGTACCGTCTTCTTGTGGCTTTTCTTCAACTGCAATTTTTAGTTCAATATTCATAAAATTATTTTCTCCTGCTCTAAGGCTTTTGTAAAACTGTACTTATACTCTTCTTGGTTTTTTAGGACGACAACCATTGTGAGGTAATGGTGTAACGTCCGCAATAGAAATGATTTGCAAACCAGCTGTTTGTAAAGCTCTAGTTGCAGTTTCACGTCCAGCACCAGGGCCGCTTACTCTAACTTCAAGTTTTTGCATACCGGTACGTTCGATTGCTTTTCTTGCAGCCATCTCAGCAGCTACTTGAGCAGCAAATGGAGTGCTCTTTTTTGAACCTTTGAAGCCAACACCACCAGCAGAACCTGCAGCAATAGCGTTACCTGCAGCGTCAGTAATTGTGACAATAGTGTTATTGAATGTTGAGCTGATGTGAGCAATGCCACTAACAACACTTTTCTTTGCCTTTTTCTTTGGTTTAGTCTTACCCTTTGCTTTTGCGTCTGCCATATCTTAAAATCCTCTAAATTATTTGGTTACCTTTTTCTTACCAGGAACTGCAACACGTTTTTTCGAACGACGAGTTCTAGCATTAGTTCTAGTGCGCTGACCACGAGAAGGAAGTCCTCTTCTGTGTCTTTGGCCTCTATAGCAGTTGATTTCAATTAGTCTTTTGATGTTCAGACCAATCTCACGGCGCAAGTCACCTTCAACTTTCATTGCTCTGATGATGTCTCTAAGCTTTGTCAGCTCAGCCTCATTCAAATCGTGGGCTCTGATGCTTTCATCAAGACCAGCTTCTTGCAAAACCTTTTTAGAAGTTGATGGACCAATACCAAAAATATAGGTAAGGGCAACAACAATTCTCTTATTAGGTAAATCTACTCCAACTATACGTGCCATAAATTAAAATTATCCTTGTCTTTGCTTATGTTTTGGATTATCACAAATCACCATTACGCGGCCATGTCTTTTTATGACCTTACATTTATTACATATTTTTTTTACCGACGATCTAACTTTCATAATAAGTCCAAATAAGCTTTGTCATTTGACAGACCGAAGATCATATCATAACGAAATCAGATTTCAAGCAAATCTTAATAGTCTTCTAACAGGTTCCTGCACAAAAACTTAAGCAGCTTCTGCTGATCCAGAATTGTTAGGATTTTCAGTAGAGTCTTGTGGAGCACTTTGCTGAGCAGCTTGCTCTCTTTGCTGTCGCTGTTGTTGTTCTTGTTGTCTGCGACGCTCACTCATTCTAAAGGTTATGCGTCCAACACTTAAATCATAAGGAGTCAATTCAACCTTGACCTTGTCACCTGGCAGAATTTTAATATAATGCTTACGAATTTTACCTGAAATATTGGCTATGACTTCATGGTCATTTTCAAGACGGACACGAAACTTTGCTCCTTGCAGAGTTTCAACCACGGTACCGTCCATTTCTATAATTTCTTTTGCCAAATTCTTTCCTGCTTGTAAAAGCCTTAGAATCTTATCATATTTTAAGAAGCAAGAGTCCAGTCACGAGTAGAGCGCACATCAGTAATGACCTCTATACCATCAGCACGCACCAAAACTTCATGCTCAAAATGAGCAGATGGTTTGCGATCGGCAGTCGAGATAGTCCAGCCATCTTTATGCTTATTGATACTTGAGCTACCAATATTAAACATAGGCTCTACTGCAAGTACCATACCAACTTGGATTTCATTATCAGGAAAATGATCAAAATACTCAGAAAAATTAGGTATAAAAGGCTCGCAGTGATATTCAGGTCCAACACCATGACCACCAAACTCACGCACATTACCATAACGTAAGCCCGAAGCTACAGACTCTACCGCTCTTGCAATATCAGAAATTTTCTTCCCGGCCTCGATTTGATCAATACCAGCCCACAGACCTTTGTTGGTATTTTCCAGCAAGCGCTTTACTTTAGGGCTAAGCTCACCACAAGGAAATGTAAAAGCGTTATCACCAACATAAGTAAAATCTTTGTCTTTAAATTTCTCAGTGAGAGTAACACCAACATCAATACTGACAATATCGCCTTCTTTAATTTTTCTGTCTGAAGGTATGCCATGCACAATTTCGTCATTTACAGAAATACATAAGGTATTAGGAAAGCCCATATAGCCTTTGAAAGTTGGGATATGTCCTTGCTCGCGTATCCAAGTCTCAGCAAATTCATCCAATTCAAGAGGTGTACAGCCAGGTTTTATCTGCTCACCGCTTAGGTGTAAGACTTCACCAGCAAGACGACCTGCCTCACGTATAGCATCGTATTGCCCAGGCTCAAAAATACAGATTGGTTTTGACATTAGAAATTAAAGATTAACATAGATAAAGTTACAAGATAAAATACGATATATGGTATTATTTCGAGCAAATGCTTGATACAGCTTTCCACCCTAATGAAAAGTTATACTTACCAAGTACAAGGGAAATGGCACAGGGTGTCACGAACTTAATCGCATTGGTAGATCATGACAATGTAGGTTTAAAGACATTTAGTACAGCCGAACTTGATGAACACGAAGATAATCAAAGAACCTTTCTCCATTCAAATGAAGAGGAGATCATTGAAGCTATCAAAAATAATGGTTTTGAAAAATCAAAGGAGTTACAACAATCTTTTGATTTTTTAACACGACAAATCAAACATTTACAAAAGATGCATCGTCTTAGAGGCGCATTAAGAAGAAACATCAGCATCTCTAAAAACATACTAGGAAATATCCTAAATGCCCTGGCAAATGCACCCGATGAATTTAAGAATGCTATTAATAACCGCATAAATGTGAATAAAGCTTGTGGCCATTTTCTATTTAATCTTGATAAGTTCATAATAAGCCTACAGGAATATCAGTAAATTACTGCCTAAAGTGCTATAATCTTCAATCATATGCCAAACATAAAATCAGCAAAGAAAAGAGTAAAAGTCGGCCACAGAAACAACGAAAGAGCTGTTTCACAGAAATCGGCTATGAGAACTTCTATCAGAGTGGTTCGTGAGCTTGCTCTTGATGGTAATGCTGAAGAGGCTATGGCTAAATTACCTGCTGCATTTAGCAGAATCGATAAAGCCGTGAAAAGAAAAGTTATTCACAAAAACGCTGCCGCTAGACTAAAAGAGCGCCTGGTTAAAAAAATCAAAGCAGCTAAAGCTTAGAACCTGTCGTAACCTTGGGGCCGCGTCTTCCCTGATGACCGATTTTTTGAAAATATTCAGAGAGAGTATCAAAGTTCATTAACATATTACTTTGTAATACTATTATGGATTCGGGCACAACAAACACAATAGCAAATTTTAATAGAGATAGATTGAGAACTCAAGATCATAGAGTAATCAAAGAAGCTGAGAAATCACGTGATGATGTTGCTATGGCTGCTGGCATTGCTTCTGCAGTGATTCCTGGAGGACTTGTATTGAAAGCAGGTATGCAGGGGATAGGACTTTACAACCGGTCAAACAAAGCGCTTAGACTTTGGAGTAAGATGTATGAGAAATCCGTTAAAGCTGGTAGTAAACCAGGAAATAGTAGGAGAGCAAAAACTATTAAAGATCGTTCCGAAAAGGTATTTGATGTAGGGTATTTTTATAAACATGAGGCTGGTACAAAAGCAGCAGAAGCATCTGTATACGCTGGTGCTGGAGTCACTGGTGTTATCGCATCGATGATCTCTGCAGACAAATCACTATTCCCCATCAGTGAAACAACATTAACGAGATTAAGAAATAAGGATAATGTAGCGTTCTCCAGAGCAGAATCTTATATTAAAAAAGACTATGGAGACGATGGAGAATTAAATCGTTCTGTAAAACATTCTGATGCTCGGTACATGTCAAAGCATGGATTAACAGAAAGAGCTAATCGCATGGTTGATGGTATTTATAAGTCTCTTGGGGTTCTTTAACCGGAGGCCGTCTTCCGTTTTCATGTTCAAACGATAAGATCACTACTCACTGGTTTTAGCGCAACTTTTAATGACACAGCAAGTCTGTTGAATAACCGCGTTATATTTTGAGAACATGAAAACGGAAGACACGGCCCCAATAGCCAAAATTTATTTAAAAACAAAATTAAGATATAAGCCATGGTCTAAATAAAATGCCATATTTAATAATTTATCTATGGCTGAATCATCATTGCTACCTACAACCAATTATGTTTACAAGGGATCAATGGGCTCTAAAAGCTTCTTCCCCTTTAGCCAAAGTGTTCACAATTGGCTAGATGAGAATAGTAAGCCTTTAGATGATTTACTTGAAAATAATCAAGAAGGAATAAGGAAATATTATCAAACCTTAGCGAACTCCGAGGGAGAAACCTTAGATAATGTAGTTGAACACACATTAGGTCACAGAAAGTATAATCTGTCTTTTTCTCATGTTAAGCCACAAGACTTATTGACTTCCTTAGCAAAGGATATAGATTTGTTGAAATATAATTCCATTAAAAAGCGAATTGACTTTCCAGATAGTCTCATGGAAAATAATCAAGACCGAGTCATTGGAACTCAACAACTTGTAAAAAATCTTAGATCATATAACCTTTTGACAAAAATTCAATCTGGATTGAATAGCTTGTTAAGCAGCTCGGCTCACCTGATGAAAGACTTGATTCCAGAGCTTGAAAAATTGCCTGACAATGTTAAAGAATTACTTGGTAATTGTATTGAGGGCTCGAACTTACTAGATAACTCTTTAAACTCTTTTAATGAATTACTTGAAAAACTTAATGTAAATAAAGATCTTGTTTAAGCAAATAGCCTCAAAAAAAGCCTAGTCCTGTAAAACCCTGTCTATAACTTCTCTCCAAGGATAAATACTAATCTCGTGGTTACCAGCAACATTAGTGCTATTAGAGGCACACATCAACTCGGCATCTCCCCGAACTGCAGAAAAAGATTTGAGTCCTTTTAGTTTATTTAGCTTAACCGATTGGCTAGATTTAATTTCTATTGCAAAACACTTAGCGTCTGGTCTTTCTATGATCAAGTCCACTTCAGCACCGTCTTTGGTTCTGTAATAACTAAAGTCGAGTTGTTTACGTTTGTAGTGAGCAAGGCGCATGATTTCTGCTATGAAAAAATGCTCAAAACTATCACCGTAATCTTGTGTTTGTGGTATCAAAGGGGATTCGAGTTTTTTATAAATAGCTCTTTGAACACCGGTATCAAAAAAATAAAATTTAGGAGATTTACTAAGCTGCTTTCTACTAGATTTTGCATAGGCAGGCAGGAAAAATCCAATAAGAGTATCTTCCAAAACTTGATAATAATCCTGGACGGTTTTGTAATCAACAAAAATATCATTAGCTATATTTGAGTAATTTATGATCTTGCCGTTTTCGCTTGCAGCCAAGCTAAGAAACCTAACAAAAGGTCCTAGATTACGAACCTGCGCCTCTAATTTAACTTCCTGCTCCAAATAAGTTGTGACATAAGAATACAAAGTTTCCTTGGCATAATCTAAACTATCGTCTAGGTAAACAGCTGGCAAAGTCCCTAATTCAAGAGCTTTTTGTAGATCGAAATCTTCACCGAGCTCTTCATAGGTCAAAGGATATAGCTTATAACTCAAAGCTCTGCCAGCAAGCATATTAGCCCCTTGTTTTTTTAATTTGCGCGCACTAGACCCACTCAAAACAAAGACTCTTGGTTTATCACTTTCAATAATTCTATGCACCTCATTGAGAAGATCAGGTATACGTTGAATTTCATCTACAAGCACATGGCTGATTTTAGAATCCAACTTATTAATTTCTTCAGTAAAAAGTGCAGGTCTAGCCACAAATTTTAGATACAAATCTGAATCTAAAAGATCATAAAAAGCACTTTTGTCTTTCTCAAATGAGCTTTTTAACAAAGTGGTTTTACCAACTTGGCGGGGTCCAAATAGAAAAAAACTCCTATCCTTAGGTAATTTTAGATTTCTTAGGACCATTTTTCTATTTTACCCGCTATATTAGAAATTTAATTCTGATATAGCGGAAAGATTTAACAAAGCAAAGGTTATACTAAATGTCTGTTGCAAGATATCAAAACAAAGTTCAAACATATCCGCTTTTTAGGTGCTGAGGGCATAGGCATGTCGGCTCTTATAAAAATCCTTGAAGAAAAACTTGAGCTGGGGCTAGTAGATGCCAAGCTCAAAATTTCAAAAAGTGATCTTGCTTATGAGTCTAATGACCCCCTTGATGCAGATATCGATTTGGTAGTTTGCAGCAGCGCCATTCCGGAAAACGATCCAGATCTAATAGAGCTAAAAAAACGTGGTGTTAAAACTTGGCATAGACGCGATATGCTCAACTTTCTCAGTGAAGGTTAGAAGCAAATCGTCGTTACAGGCACCCACGGCAAGACCACTTGTAGTGCCATGCTCGCTCATATACTCACAGAATGTGGTCTAGATCCAGCTTTTGCTATTGGTGGCATACTCAGCAACTACAACAGCAATGCTAAAGCTGGCAAGGGCAAGTATTTTATTCTGGAGGGAGACGAGTCAGACAAAAGTTTTACACACACTAATCCTCATCTTGCCTTAGTCACCTGCATCGAAGAAGATCATCTGGAAAATTACCCTGGTGGCATCGAAGAAATTAAAAAATGCTTTTTTGATTTTATCGACAAAGCAGAAATTAAAGTCTTGAATATTGATGACCGCTATCTTGCCAATTACTGTATGGAAAATGAATGCGTAGTTTATAGCGAACTTGCTCTGGATAGTTTGAACATTAAGCTTTCTATGCCAGGCAAGTATAATCTCATGAACGCATTTGCTTGCATTGAAGCTGCTGAAGCTCTTGGTATTGAAAGAATGGAAGCAATCAAAGCACTCGAGAGCTTTAGAGGTATCAAAAGGCGCTTTGAGCTTATAAATGATAGTCTTCCAAAAGTCTACGATGACTACGCTCACCACCCAACAGAAATCAAAGTGCTTATTGAAGCTTGCCTAGAGATGAGCCCAGAAAAACTGCTCTTTGTTTATCAACCTCACCACCCTGAAAGAACCAAACAATTCTGGAATGATTTTGTAGAAATTTTTCAAAACTTCCCTCAAGAGCATGAATGCTTGATTATGGATATCTATGTAGCTCGTAGCCAGCATATTGATGGTATCAGCTCAGAAAAACTAGTTGAAGCTATCAATAAACCCAATGTAAAATTCCTGGCTGCTGCAAGTGAAAGCAAAACTTCTCAAGGCAATATTGCAGACCATGAACAAGCCTACAAAAAGCAGATAGAGGCAAGGCTTGATGGTGTTGACTATCTCTTTTTGGTAGGAGCTGGTGATATTTCTAAGCTAGTCGAGTGCTTTAGAGGACTCTAAGATAGTCAGCGATAATTGTCACTGGATGCAAAACTTTAATATCCTTACTAACATGATTCTCAATTTGTGACATGCAACCAGGATTTGCTGTTGCAAGAATCTCAGCACCAGTATCTTCAATATGCTTGGCTTTTAAATTTCCAATCTCAGAAGCCATATCCGGCTTGATTAGATTATAAATACCAGCAGAACCACAACAAAGGTCAGCATCGTGCAGTTCTTTAATATCTAAATTAGGGATTTTTTTCAAAAGATCCAGGTAGCTATAAGCTAGTCCCTGCCTATGATTAAGATGACAAGCAGGATGATAAGCCAGACTCAGTTTAGTATCGTTTGTAGGGTTTTGTTCATGAGCAGCAAAAGGATCATGGGGTGCTTT
>CAWUIS010000080.1:0-7915 GCA_963922625.1 uncultured Candidatus Melainabacteria bacterium
TTTGCAAGCTAATGCAAAGTAAACCTGAGTTGCATCTTTCAGTTGCCATACTAGAAAAAGCTGAAAGTTTTGGCTCTCATATAGTATCTGGAGCTGTTGTTAATAAAGCCATTTTTGACAAAGCATTTCCTGAGCACCTTGAAAAGTCTATGCCTATAGAGTCTGTTTGCAAAGAAAGCTTTTTTTCGCTGATGGGCTCAAAACAAAAGTTTGATGTACCCTCTGTACTGACAAGAACAGCCTTGCCTGAGTTCATCAAAGATGGTTACTACATTCTCACACTATCAAATGTGGTTGCTTGGATGGCTGAAACTTTAATGGAAAAAGTCAAGGATATCCCAAATTTGAATATAGATTTTTTCCCTGGTTTTCCTGCAACAAAAGTATTGTTTGAAACAGAAAACAATCAAAAGAAAGTAGTTGGTGTCAAAGTTTCAAATACCGGCGATGAATTTGAAGACAATATTTATAGTAGTGTAGTTTGCTTTGGTGATAAGGGTTTTGTGTCTAAAGATGTCATCAAAGAATTTGAGCTAGAAGGCAATCCTCAACTTTGGTCAGTTGGAGTTAAAGAAACCTGGAGACTAGCTGATGACGCGCCTGATATGAAAGGGAAGGTTTTTCATACACTCGGCTATCCAGTACTAGATGGTACTCTTGGAGGCGGTTTTATCTACGGACTTGACCACAAAAGACTTACCATTGGCTTAGTGGTATCGCTAGATTCGCATAATCCTAATATACATCCACAAAAGCTTTTACAAGAATACAAAAAACACCCTTGGTTACAAGATCTTCTCAAGGGCGGTGAGATGCTGCATTATGGAGCTGCTGTATTACCAGAAGGTGGTGTTGCTAGTTTACCTAAACAATATCAAGTCAACGGCGCCATGTTACTTGGTGACTCTCTTGGACTACTTGATGTGAAAGCACTTGCCGGAGTTGATAAAGCCATTGAGTCTGGTTATATAGCTGCTGGAGTTTTAATAGACGCTTTTGAGAACAGAGATTTTAGTGCCGAAAAACTACAAAGCTATCAAAACAAATTGTTCAATTCACCAGCAATGGATAGCTACAAAAAGAACAAATACTTCAGAAAAGCTTTTATAGACAATCCTGAATTACTAAAAGATTTTTTACCTAAGGTACTTAAAAGCGTCGATGATTTTGGCAGTCCAATTCCAGGGGCTCTAGCCCTGGGTTTAACAAGTCCAATCAAAGCTCTTAAAGCAAGTTTAAGTGCCCAAGAAATGCTGTTTGCACCTGATTCAGTCGATGAAAAGATTATATACAAAGATGGCTGGAAAAACATCGACCCGAATTTCAGCAAAGAGCTGATGCAAAGAGGTTTAAACAACGAAGAAAAACACAAAGGCTTGATTTACTCACGTGAGGATGCTGTGTTTTATGCAAACACCAAATACGAGGAGCACCCTGAGCATATTGATGAGTTCTCTGCAGACACTTGCCTTAAGTGTATTAGTAAGTATGAAAATATCGGCATAGATGTACCTTGTGTTTCGGATTGTACTGCTGAGGTTCATAGACTAGATATGCGAGAAGACGGCATCAAAGCCCATGGTATGTCACTTGAAAACTGCGTCCAATGCAGAACTTGTGAGCTTATTTGCCCAGAACAAAATTTAAGAGTCAATGCTGCCTTTGCTGGTGGTGGACCAGATTTTCGCGGCTTATAACCAGACTTTAATCTAGACATGTTTCACAAGAATCATGTCTTTCAACTTTCACTCAAGTGCTGTTCAAAAGTCTAGTTCAAGTAGCAAAATAGCGACATCTCCACAACGCAAAGTTGGTAAAGCAAATTTAAACAAAAAATCTAGTAATATTCAAAAGCAAGCTGCAAAACGTGATTATGACAAACGCATGGCAGAAAAAGCCAAATACTTGCGCTCAACGCATCTAGCTAATGCTGAAACTTTAGAAGCAAGAAGAGTACAACAAATGATGGAGTTGCTTGAAAATGAAGCTAGTTTAACAAAGAAAACCATGGTAACTTCGGCTAACTATAAAGAATGGGCTGCAAATCTCAAAGCACTTGGAGCAGGCATTGGAAAGGCTATTGGTGGTATTGCAAAAGCATTTACGGGTGGATCAAAAGGTACTAAAACAGCATAATGTCTTTAAATAAAACAGGAGCAACAAGTCAATCAACAGTCCAGTCTTCTAGCCCTAGCTTAAGAAGAGTACTGGCACAGTCTAGGATCGGCAAAAGAATACCTCCAAAAGCGAAAAATAAAACAATCAGTCCTTATCAAAATGTAGTGGATGCCACTTCAGCAGTAGCTTATGAAGAGCTTAGTCCCCGAGATATTGCTGCAAATAAAGGTTGGACCTCAAGTTTCAGTAATGTCAGAGAAGTCTAAGATTTTAGAAGCCTGGCTGCTTGATGATAAACTCACTATGTGGGTCTAAAAACGCTATCTATAATTGGTTCAACAGGCTCCATTGGCACCCAAGCACTTGGAATTGTGCGCTCGCGTCCTGATGATTTTAAGATCAAAGCACTAAGTGCAGGAAAAAACCTTGACTTACTCATTGAACAAATCAAAGAGTTTAAACCAGAGTATGTAAGTATTCTTAGTGACGAAGATAAAAAAAACCTCCAAGAACTTTTTCCAGAGATCCAGGTTTTAAAAAATATAGAAGAGATTGCAGCCTTAGAAAAAACCGATATTTTCCTTAGTGCCATCGTTGGTATAGCTGGGCTCAAAGCAAACTTAATTGCTCTAAAACACGCTAAAAGAGTGGCAATAGCCAACAAAGAAACCTTAGTGGCAGCTTCTCATCTTGTTGATGAGGCTCAGGCTAAGTACCAGTCTGAATTATTACCCGTTGATAGCGAGCATGTTGCTATTCATCAATGCTTACAAGGCAAAACAGAGAATATTGAAAAAATACTTCTTACAGCATCAGGAGGACCTTTTAGAAACTTAGCACTTGAAGAATTTAAAAATATCCAATTAAAAGACGCGCTCAAGCACCCAACCTGGACTATGGGATCAAAGATCACCATTGACTCTAGTACCATGATGAACAAAGGACTTGAGATTATAGAAGTAAACGCGCTTTTTAAAATAGCTTATGAAAAGATCCAAGTCTTAATCCACCCTCAATCAATTATTCATAGTGGTGTCAGCTTTAACGATGGTAATAGCATCATGCAACTTTCTTCAACTGACATGAAAGTACCCATTCAATACGCACTAGATTTTCCAGAGAAAAATCCTATTAGCCTAGAAAAAAGCTTTGATATTTTTGATCACCCTCGCTTAGAATTTGAAAAGCCGGATTTTGAAAAATTTCCAGCTCTCAGGCTTGCTTTAGAAGCTGGCAAAAAAGGGCATAGCTACCCTGTAGTTTTAAACTCTGCCAATGAAGCAGCAGTAGCTTTATTTTTAGAGCAAAAAATTCACTACATAGATATCTGTAAAATTATTGAAAATTGCTTAGAGCAGCACCAGATTATTCATCAACCAAGTCTGGATGAGATTATTAATTTAAATAATGAGATTAATAATTTAGTAAAGAAGATTTATTAGGCTTCTTCAGTTGTTTCTTCCATGGCAGACTTTATTAGCTCTGTGATATGAGGGAATTTAATACCTGCAAGATTTTCATTAATATCGTTCAATAGAGGAGCTAACTGCTTTAGCAAATTTCTCAGATTTAACATAGCAACTTTAATAGCTTTGTCATATCTTTTGAAATTATCACCTGGATCGATTTCATGATTATGTTTTGGTGCCTGATTTGCCAGGTCATTCACTGTTTCATAACTTAATCCTGAACCAGAATCCCTACTAAGAGCCTCTAAATAAGATCCAATTATATCTGTGTATTGAGGAGATTTAACATGATCATGCTTAATGGCTAAATTGTGCAGATCAAGTTTTACTCTACAAAAAAGTTCACTGAGACCAGCAGCGGGGTTTACATTATCCATAAATTAAAATAATAGCACACAAATCTAAAATCAAAAATAGAGGCGCTTACTGCATAATTAAAACAACAAAACAGTAATATAATGATTTGTTATGGCAAGAAAGAAACAAAAGCTGCCAATTACCAAAATTGTCATTATTATTATGCTGCTCAGCTTTTTGCTGACGGTATTTCTGCCTTTATTTGCACGCGTAGAAGCAAAAGAAACCTGGTCGCTACACGAAAAGCAGAAAATCCTCAAGGATTTAAACAAGCAAAAATCAAATCTCGCCAGCAAACTAAAAGAAGCTAGGCTAAAAGAAGCTTACGCCTCAGATAAATTACGCTCTATTAACAGAAAACTCAGGCGCGCAGAGAACGATCTTACGATTAATAAAAAATACCTTGCAAGTAATAAAGCAGCTTGGCAAAGAACTAAAGCTCGCTTAGATGAGATTAATAGCCAAAAAGTTGAGCTTGAAACCGAAGCAAAAAAACGTATCTTGTCTATCTACTAACAAGACAGACTAAAAGTTATAGACGGTCTTGTCAACTCACCTAGCGCCACAGACTACTTAGATCATATTTATTACCAAAAGCGCATTATGAAATTTGATAAAGAGGTTATTGGTGCACTTCTTGATCAATCTAAAAACATAGAAAAATACAATGCCATGCTCGCTGAAGAAGCCAACAAAATAGAAAAAATCACCAATAGACTCAAAGGCATCCAATCTGAAATTTCCAAGCAAAAAAGTGCACAAAAACAAGTACTCAATAAACTAAGAAACGAAAGAATCGTCTATGAAGAATCTGAAAGACAATTAGAAAGAGAGTCCGTAAAACTTGTCTATAAAATCACCGAGCTTTCTGGACAAAAACTTGATAACCCTGATGCTACAGGTAGCTTCACTTACCCAGTGAAAGCACGTATTACATCACCTTTTGGACCCCGACGTCATCCTATTTTTGGTGTCAGATCTATGCACAGCGGCATTGACTTGGCTGCACCAAGAGGCACACCGATTAAAGCATCAGAGGGTGGACTTGTGATCTATTCTGGTTGGTATGGAGGCTATGGCAGAGTTGTTATTCTGGATCACTCAAAAGGTTACACAACACTTTATGCTCACCTAGATCGTATTGCAGTAAAGGTTGGACAGAGAATAAAACAAGGCAAAACTGTTGGCTATGAGGGAGCTACAGGCTATGCTACAGGACCTCACCTCCACTTTGAAGTACGCTCCAAAGGAAAACCACAAAACCCTATATACTACCTTCAGGATGCTTAAAAAATTTTTCACCCTATCACTCAAAATCGGCATATCAGCTCTTCTTGTCTATCTGGTATTTAAGTTCAGTAATATTGATCTAGTAAAAACTTGGCATGAACTCAAAAAGACAAATATCAACTGGTTTATCCTAAGCATCGTGTTAATTGCAACAAATTTTTTCACTAATGCTTATCGCTGGCGTGTTTTGGCAAACTTACTGGATTACAAGCTTAAGTACTCTAGAGCCTTGAAGATGTATTTTGAATCGATGTTTTCCAATAATTTTCTACCAACAAATTTTGGTGGGGATGCTATTAGAGCTTATGATCTTGGCAAAGACGATAAAAGCTGGCTCAAAGCTGCTAGTACCATTCTTGCTGAACGTGCTTTTGGTTTTACTATGATGTATTGCTTGGTGCCAATTGGTTTTGCTTTTTATTGGTTTTCAAGCTTCAAGGGATTAATACCTGATGAAGTAAGCGGCATTTTATTGCTTGGCTTTGCCGGCTTGATTTTAGGGCTTTTGACTTATAGAATTTGGCTCAAGCTACCGTTTGCTTTTGTCGAAAAAATCAAATTTACCATCGATGAATACACTCGCTGCAAAAAAAGCCTTTTTAAAGTTGTGATCTGGACCCTAGCAACGCATTTTTGCTTTATTTCAGCTCACGTGGCGGCAACCGCTGCTGTCGGGATCAGCTTCTCAGCTCTGCCTTGGTGGTACTGGCTTATTATGACACCTGCAGCAACATTAGCTGGTTTTGTTATACCTTCTGTTAAAGGAGTCGGCGCCCGGGAAGCTAGTTTTATATATTTTCTGGGGCTTTTTGGTATTGATAGCGATAAAAGTTTAGCTATTGCTTTTCTGACATTTTTGGCAACCTTGCTTGCAACTCTTCCAGGAATTAGCATTGTTTTCAGAAAGAAAAAAGCAAAGCCAGATGAAGTAATGCAATGATCGAAGCTTTGGTATAATCTTATGTTATTCAAGTTTCAGCACCAGCACAAAAGTTCAATCAAGTAACCCCTCAAAGAGTCAAGGATGACGAAGCCAAGCTTGCAGACTTACTTTCAAGTTTGGATAAGATAGTGCTCTTAACTGACAATGATGGCACTATGGTTCCTGAGCGCAGTAAAAGAGATGAGCCATTAATAAGGCGGTCAGTGTATGCAAGTGAAGAAGAACAAAATGAAAAAATTCCAGAAGCGCACAAGTCAGCAAAGGCAATCTATCAAGCTCTCAACGAAAATGATAAAGAGGATAGGGTATTTGTAATTTCTGGCAGCCCGAAAAATATACTTAAAGGTATTTATGGTGGGAGTCGTTTCCGAGGTAAGAATTTATCAAGATTAATAGGCTCCTACGGCACAGAGTTCATTATTACAGAACTTGATAAGAAAGAAGCTTATAACAAAGCGCTAGAAAATCTTAAAGACACACTAGAAACTGTAGTTAAAGATTTTTGCAAAGAAAATCCTGAGCTTGAACTTGGCAATAGAATTAAAGGTTCATCTGGCTATGCCGAAAATAAGCCTAATGCCATATTCATGCAAGAAAAAGATCTTAATTTTGTCATCAAAATGAGAAACTTGATGGATTGCTACCAATTGGAAAATCCAGAAGAAAAAAAAGTAGAGTTAATTAATAGACTTGATGCTGCACTTGACAGATACAATGAAACTGCTGGAGAAAACTTACAAATTAAAGCTATCAAAGGAGCCAATACCTATGATGTGGTACCAGAAGCTGTTGATAAAGGGGCTGTTTTAACAAAATTAAACAAGCAATACTTCAAAAATGAACAAGACAATCCACCAACTTTAATTATTGCTGGTAATGACAACTCTGATATTGAAGCAATGAAAGCAGCTGATCATCTAAGTTTGAGATTTCATCCTGTAATAGTGGGTAATAGAGTGCAGTTTGAAAGTATTCAAAAGAGCAATCCAGAAACCTTACACATATCAAGCCCTGCTGCTTTTAGAGGAATTCTTGCAACAAGATCTTCAGAGATGGCTAGTAGTCAAACCAAGAGGCAATTATTTTAATGGCTTATTAGCCAAATTATGAGTTAAGCAGCAACAACTGAAACTAACTTACGACCGCGTCTTTGCTCAAATTTAACTTGACCTTCAACGACAGCATAGAGCGTATCATCGTTACCACGGCGCACACCAACACCAGGGTGTGTTTTGGTACCACGTTGGCGGATAATAATATTTCCTGGAATTACCTTTTGGCCAGCATACTTTTTGACGCCTAGTCTTTTTGACTCTGAATCGCGTCCGTTCTTAGTACTACCTACACCTTTCTTTGATGCCATAAGACAATAGATTATAGCGAACTTAGGTATAATATTTACTGTTTTTAATCTTTTATACAAATTCAGACATGGAAGCAATACCTAGTGACATCAGATTTGAGCATTAGTAAGCTAGCTGTAGATGGCAGCATACAAAGATTTGAATTTTGCATAGAGCTGTTTTGGAAGGTGCTTAAAAAATTTCTGCAGCAGGGCGTGTCGCCAAACGTAATACACAAAGGGAAGTTCTTAATATTTGATCATTTAATAAAGTTTGGCGGAAACTACGCCCATACAAAAAAATCAAGCAAACATTGACTATAACTATGACTTAAAGATTTTTGATTTTGGTTTGCTTGATGGGAGTTTCGATGAGTCCCGGTGCATTTATTTCTG
>CAWUIS010000081.1:0-7873 GCA_963922625.1 uncultured Candidatus Melainabacteria bacterium
AAAGGCATTTGATTAAAAAGTTTATTGTATAGCTTACTTGGATTCGCTCCTTGCTGAACTAGCTCGCGTGCCCAAGTGAAGACATTTTCGTTGGTGTTACTGTGCCTAAAACCACCCGTATCGGTCAGTAACGTTATGTAATAGAGGCTGGCAAGCTCCATGTCAGTCTCTATTTTTTTGCCTTGATTTTCAAGCATTTTTGCAAGCTCTTTTACTACTTGACCAGTGCAAGTTGCATTGGGATCTACCATATTAAGGTCACCATAGAGAGGGTTTGAGAGATGGTGGTCAATATTGATAGAAATTTTTGCTCTTTGCCAAATTTCTCCAGCGGAGCCTAAGCGTTTGACAGAGCCGCAATCAAGACTGAAACTCAAGTCGTAGCTATCAAGGGTTTGGGCTAAGTCTTCATCCTCTAAGGAGCATAAAACTTTTTCCTGGTCTGGATAGAACTGATAAATTTCTGGGACCTTGTCGTGCATGATACGGTCCACTCTTGCGACTCCAGCTTGTTCCAGGACTTTGGCAATAGCTAGCATGGAACCAAGGGTGTCACCATCAGGATTTAAGTGAGCCATAACAACAGCGGTTTTGGCATTTTGGATTTCTTCGACTATTTTGATGGAGTCTTGTTGATAAGTATTTATGAGCTCTTGAGCATCTGGCATTATAATAATTGTACATGTCTGAAATAGAAAAATTCCTTAAGACAATAGAAGAGATCCGCCATCCACAACATGGTTGTGTCTGGAATCTCGAGCAAAGTCATGGCTCTCTTAAACGCTACCTATTAGAGGAGCTTTATGAAACGCTTGAAGCTATAGACAAAGTTGAAAAAGAAAGTTCTGGTCCTCATGTAGATGAGCTTCAAGAAGAGCTGGGTGATTTGCTTTTACAAATAGTTTTGCATTCGCGCTTAGCAGAAGAAAAAGGACTTTTTTCTTTTAAGGACGTTGTAAATAAAATTGATCAAAAAATGATCAAACGTCATCCACATGTTTTTAAAAAAGAAGAGAGTGGTGGTGCCAAAAATACAGCTGAAGTTGATAAGCACTGGGATAAAGAAAAAGCCAAGGAAAAAGCTGCACGTAAATCAATTTTTGAAGGTATACCTAAAGAGATGCCAGCCTTAGCGCGAGCATGGAAAATTTCAAAAAAAGCTGTCAAAGAAAGTTTTGAATGGGACCAAGAGCAAAAACTTTTTGCTCAACTCGATTCTGAACTGAAAGAATTTATGGAAGTGGTTGAGGCTGCCCGCGCTGCTGCTAATGATCCATATAAAGAAGGCTTTAAAGATGAAAAGCAGAAACGTGAAGCAGAGCTAGAGCTGGGTGATGTACTCTTTACTGTTGTAAATATTGCTCGTTGGTTCAAAATAGATCCTGAAGATGCTTTGCGGCTTACAAATAATAAATTTGTAGAGCGTTTTGACACAATGATGGCGATAGTTAAAGGCGAGGGTAAATCGCTTAAGGATTACAATATAGAAGAGCTAGAAAATTTTTGGCAAAAGGCTAAAAAAGAACTTGCTGGCTCACTCAATACAAGCCTTAGTTAGCTAGTGTTATTGAGTTTTTAAGAGTGGTATAGTGTCCTTATGGTTAAACACTTTCTTAGTATTAATGATGTTAGTAAAGCAGAGCTAGAGCAGTTATTGGATTCAGCTATTCAGCTCAAAAAAGATCTTAAAGACGGTAAAGATCAAACCAATATTTTGAGAGGAAAAACTCTTGGCATGATTTTTGAGAAGCCAAGTTTGAGAACAAGAATCAGTTTTGAAGTTGGTATGGCTCAGCTTGGTGGCCACGCTGTGGTATTAAACACTGAAGAAATTCAAATAGGTCAGCGTGAAATCCGTTCTGATGTTGCGAAGGTAATGTCCCGCTATCTTAATGCAGTGATGATCAGAACCTTTGGTCATGATGTGCTTGAAGAGAGTGCTAGTTATTCTCAGATACCTGTAATTAATGGTTTGAGTGATACCGAGCATCCTTGTCAGACACTAGCTGACCTGCTTACAGTTAAAGAGCAGTTTGGTAGTTTTGATGGTATTAAGATTGCTTATATTGGCGATGGTAATAATACAGCTAGAAGCTTGATGCTTGCTTGTACTAAGCTTGGTGTAAATATTGAAGTAGCTTGTCCTCTAGGTTTTGAACCTGGTAAGGATTATGAATCTGACACTGCTTCTGTTTGTCATAGTGTAGCTGAAGCGACACAAAATGCTGATGTGATTTATACAGATGTTTGGTCTAGTATGGGTCAAGAAAGAGAAGCGATGCGTCGTAAGAAAATTTTTGCTGGTTACCAAGTTAATAAAGCTCTTTTAGATGAGTATGCAAAGCCTGGCGCGATAGTGCTGCATTGCCTGCCTGCTCATAGAGGCGAAGAGATCACTGCTCAAACTATAGAAGAGCATGAGTCTACAATTTTGAATCAAGCTGAAAATAGGCTGCATACTCAAAAAGCTGTCTTGGTGCATCTTTTAAAGGGTGCTGGGGTTAATGCCTGAATTAGATCTGACTGAAATCTAAGCCTTTTTCTTTTGTATAAACTGTTTTGCCTGTTCTTTTTATTTCACGTATAAAGTTTGGGTCAACAAAGTCTTCTTCGTAAAAAGTTTTAGAGTGGAAAGACATTAGCTGTAGGTCTGGGTCATAGAGTTTGGTTTTTTGTCCAAGTTTTATGTTGTTATAGCAGATTGATCTATCTTTATCAAAGTCATTTGAGACAATTGCTAGGTCAATATCACTCCATTGATGTGCGTTGCCTTTTGCATATGAGCCAAAAAGCAATGCTTCATCAATATTTATGTAGTCTGTGATTTTTTTAATAGTTTCAGTGATTAGTTGAGATATTTCTACTTTATTTTTTTTTCTAGCCATGAAAATATCCTTTTACTATCTTTTAAAACTTGCGACACTTTCTCTTTTGTTAACTCTTGTTCAAGGTTTTCAAACTCATCAGGGTAACGAGTAGAGATGAACATATTGTTTAATTCAAGAAACAGTCCCGCAATATCTTCTTGAAGATTTTCAATTAAAGCTTCACTAGTAAGCTTCAAGAGATTATGAATCTTAGCTGGCTCTTTGCCATTTTCTGTGATTATGCCTTTAAGCAACTTTTCTAATGCTGCATGGCAGTTTTGGACTGCTTTCAAATAAAGCTCAGCCTTAAAATCGTTTTCAGCACAACGAAGATCGTATCTTGAAATTTTCAACCAATTTTCTGTTGCTTTCTTCATCTAATTTTTTTGAACAGATTTGATAAGCTCTTCTTTTTCACCTAGTTCGTTGTTGATTTCCTCAAAGCACTCAACAGCAATAGGAAATTTCTGTTTGACAAGCTCTATCGACGCGTGAGCGTATTGTTGGATCTCCCACTGAGCATCTTTAGGGGCGCGCAGGTTATACCAATGCATATAGTTTCTCAAATTGACGGTTGTGATAAATGAGGTATGCGATCCAACAGGAAGCACTCCCCGAGCCTGCTCCCGGCAAACACCTAGCTCTAAAAGTTTATTGTATGACTCAAGTGCTTGTTTGCAAGCTTCATCATATGCTTGGTGGGCTGCTTCTTGGTCAATCTCATCAACAGCTGCTTCACTGGCTTGTTTGTTTTTGATAGCTTGCTTTCTAAATTCTTCAGGTACATAAACCGAGCTTTCAAATTTTGTGTAACGCGCTGAGATTTCATTGAAAACCCAGCACCTATGTTTCATCCATTGGCGCGCTATGTAAATGGGGCAAGTGACTCTGAACTTGAGAGAGTTTTGTTCAAAAGGTGTCCAGTGTTTGTGCTTTGCCAGAAATTTTATGAGCTTTTTGTCCTTGGGTTCAAGCTCACCGGACTCTGAGTTGTAAGAAACTCTAGCTGCATTAACAATAGAGAGATCGTCGCCCATACTATCCAAGAGTTCCATGGAACCTAAAATTCCCATCTCAGCAAGCATTGGATTTTCTTCATTAATAGTGAAAATTGGCTTGTCGTTTTTTATAACCGAAGCTGCGTGACTCATATTAATATAATAGCAGTGTTTTGGGCTTTTGATAGTTAATTTTGAGATAGATGGATTGCTTATATTACCTAGTGCTGATATAGCTTGATTTAAGTTTAAGAATATCTACAAGAGAGTTGCGCTGTTCAAGCTCATTATTGTCAGGGCTATCATTATTGGTGTTTTGCTTAGATCTTGAAAATAAATATTCGTCATCGTCTATGTCTTTTATAAATAAATCTTCTCCTTGCAAAACTCTATCAAAGATTTCTCGGAGCTCTCGATTACACTCTCTTTTATAGAGGCTAGCTAATTTATCTTTAATTAGCTCATCGTCAGTAAATTGAGATAAATATTCTAGAGCAATAATCTTCAAGCTGAGCGATGTTTTTTTATCCCATAAATATTTTAAATATCTGTTTATGATATTTTCTCTAGTTTTGTCAATATGTTCTATGTTCATTATATTTCTCATAATTCAGATTTTTAGATTCATTTAGGCTGTTTGTCTATTTGATTGTAGATATTCTAAGAGTGATACCCAGACCTCTCTCATTATGGCAAAAATATCCTCACCATTGTGAGTAAAACCAGGGTGATTCACAAATATAAAATTGCTTGCACCATGTTCATCTGCAGCAAGGTCAGTTGTTGAAAGTGAACTAATATCCATGCCTGTTGCGTTTTTTACAGACTGCTGAAAATCGGATAAACTGGCTATCTCTCCGTCTTGTATAACAGATTGTCCTAGCATTGCCATCTCAGTCAGACCCCTAGAGAATGATTCTCCATTAGTTCTTTCTAGTACTTCAGATGCTGTTTTTTCATCATATAAACTCTCTAAAAATAATTTAGATTCGCGGTTGATGAATTGATGCATATCTTTAGAGATACTAGCAATGTCATTATCAAGATCCTGACAGAGGTAGACACCCTGCATCAGGCTTTGGAATTTTGACTTTGATGAACTACTACCTGTTATTGCAGCATAGCTATGATCAGCTTGGCCCAAGCTCTTTTCAATATTTTTTCTAAACATCTTTAGACCAGTATTGTTAAGTCTTTCTTTGGAGCCAAGAGCCTTCTCTAAGATCAGATTAATTGCTTGGGATTTTTGATCATCACTCATATCATTATGTCTTAGGATTTTTCTAAATAATTCCATGCATGCTACTGTTCTTTTAGCTGCTTGAGTAGATTGCCCAGAATAATGTTTTTCTTCATCATAAGGTTCTTCTGCAAATAATAATTGACTAAAAGCATTGAAATTTTCAAAGCCCTCTTTGGAATCAGCATCCATCATGTCCATAAGTATTGTTCTGGTAAATTCTTCTTCTGGACCTAATTGTCCTGGAGTTTCCATTAGTTCTCGAAAGTAGCAATCAAATTTTGTCGACTTTACTGCTCTTTCCATTGAAAATACATTGTTTGTTTCATTGTTTTTTTCCTGAGAGGCAGACATATGACGCTGTAGATTTCTTACAAATTGACTTGCTCTGTATACTTTGTCATCTTCATTTATTGACGCCTCAGCATCACGGCTAATTACCAGATCTGTAAGTTCATCGAGTGTTTTGCCATAAATTCTTTCAAAATTATCAACTACATATTTAATTCTTGGATCTGACTTTGCTTGTGTGTTTAGGTATTTAATCAAGTCTGCTTTGCTTGCCTTTATGAAAAAATCATCTTTAACGTCCCCTTCTTGACCAGCGTCTGTTTTGATGCCCCTGATTGTATCCATCCTGGTTTGGTCATCATCAATTGCTTTTAACTTTTTAGTTGGTCTGTAGTTTTCAAGAGTTCCCTCAAAGACTGCAACACTGTCATGGTTAATAGATAGTTGCCTTTTAAGGGAACTTGCTAAACTTTCCGATAGTGCAATGGCTTCCTGATCAAGAGCTTTTCCCTGTTGCTCTCTTAGGGCTTTAATATCCATGTAAGTCTTAACCTCTCTGGGCTTGCCAGTTCCCCTATCTATAACCTGAGCTCTAGCTCCGTAATGAGTTTTAATGTCTTTGGCGATATTAATAACGAGTTGATCGACAGATCTCATGGCTGAGTGAGCTACCCCAGCACTCTGCGCCATAAAGATTAAACCAGTTCTTTCATCTAAGGTCCTTAAGATGGTTTGTCTGAGAGCATCATCTTGTCCATCTGCTCGTCTTAGTGAAGTTAATAATTTTTGTTGAGTTTCTGCAATGGCTTGTACAGATCTTCTTTGCGATGAGCTTGGGTTTAAACTACTTAGTTTTGCCTTACGAAATGACAGTAGGTTATAAGCCATGACTAAGTCAATAATTGCTTTATCACGGTTACAGATATCGTGTCCTTTAGCTCGCCCATCAATAAAATCACTTTCAAATTGAGCCAAGCTGAATTTGAAATCCTTTCCATAGCCAAATTGTTTTAGAAAATCAACCTCATCTTTGTCTTTTTTTGCTTTTATTGTCAGTGGTGCTGGACTACCTACTACTGCAGCTAAGACTCTTCTGTAGCCAGTTAACTCGGGGTTTTGTGCTAGACGTTGAGCCTCGATAGCATCTGTTATTTCATCACCTAAACCAATACGAAAATCTTTATCATTTAATACTTTTTCAGCCAAGTCTTTATTAACATTATGGAAACCATTATCATTTAAAAGTTCAATGAGTAACCTACCCGTTGCAGTGGTTTCTAGATACCCAAAGAAACCTTCAAGTTTTTGATGAGATGTTTTTCTTGAAACGGACCCATCGTCACCTTTTTTACAGTGTAAGAAACCTAAATGCTTAGCAGCATCTTTTGCGGCACTTTCTAGCTCCTCTGGTTTTGAGTTTGAGGTTTCTGCAAATTTAATCAATGCATCAATCGCAGCAGTTTGCCTAGGAGCCATATATGAGTTTTTCCTAACTAAGCTTGAGTTTTTGACAAAACCTAATATGGTTTTTTTTGCAAGATCAGCAACTTCAGTATTGTCATGTTTTATTAAATTGGCAAAAAGTCTAATGGCATCTTGGTTTTCTTGTATACCGTTTCTGGTAAACATGGCACGATATGGATCAGCTTCTCTTAGTGTGTTAGGGCTATTTACTTGTTTGAGGGTGTTTATTAAAGTTGCAATTGAAACTGGATCCTGTTTTTTAGATAATCTCGAGATTTGTCCCAATACAGCGTCGTAATGTGCCTCTCTACCTGAGCGCAGCTCCCAGCCAAATACCGGTAATGTGACTTTCTTTGGTTGTGCTGCTTTTACCACATATATAAAACGAAGCTATCAGCTGTTTTTTGATAAGGAGTTCTTAACGTAAAAAACCCGAGCTTGATTCTCGGGCTTCTTGTTTTCATCTATTTTTAATTACGCAACAATTCTAATAGGTCCTAGTGAACAGTTGAGCTGGCTGTTCCTGTTGTACCAGCTGTTGCAATCCTAGGAATAACCATGTTTATTCTTGAAGACCATTGGTCAATTACATCAAGGGCATCAACAGTGTCAAGGACAGATGAAGTATCGCTTGTAATATCGTCATCTGAAAGATTAAACATCGAACCCACCATTGATAACGCAATGTCATTGTCGCCAAGTACCTCTCTAAGTTTAGTGACAATGTCTTGTGGCTGCTCGATACTAGTATCGTCTTTAAGAGATGTTAATGCTTCTGAAATAGACTGTAGGTTTTTAACGGTTTCAGCTCTTTCACTATCAACAACAAAGCTATTTACCATTTTGGCAATCCTACTAGCAACTACAGATTCTCTCTTCAACACAACATCCATGTGGTTTTTGTTTAAGACATGAGATCTGATTGAACACGCAGACGCCATATCTGCAAGCTTTGTGAAATCTAGATCCTTTTTACCATCAATTTCTACATCCTTTTTCTTGACAGCGTCTCT
>CAWUIS010000082.1:0-7854 GCA_963922625.1 uncultured Candidatus Melainabacteria bacterium
TTTGTATAACGACCATGATTGATATGGTTGTTTCTGGTAAAGAGCTGCATGAAGGGATCAGGATCAGGGTAATCTGCCCCCCAGTTGAGACGAAATATCACAGGAGGGTCTTCTCTGAGCCTAGCCAAAAACATTTTCCATTCCATTGCTGTGATTTTGACCTTAATATTGAGGTTTTGTTGCCACATCGTTTGCAGGCTTTCAGCGAGTAATTTGGAATCTTCACGGTTAGGAATTAGAAACTCCACTTCAGGAAAATCATCACTATTTTTGTAGCCTGCTTGTCTAAGATAGTTTTGTGCTAATTGTGGATTGAATGATTTTCTATATTCTTCAGGTAGAGATGCAGAATCTAAAAATTGATAAAGAGCTTTTGGTATCCAGGTTGTTCCGGCTTTATCACCTTTGCCTCTGATTTTGGTTATGGTGTCTCTATCGATTGAGTAAGCAAAAGCTTTTCTGACAAGAGCATTATTAAAAGGTTTTTTGATGCAGTTGAAACCTAGATATGTGTTGCGTAAAAGTGATATTTGTTTGTAAGATTCTGGCTTAAGTTTTTTTAGTTCACTGATTGGGATTGAGCGACTATCTATCCAATCTAATTGTTCGTTTTCAAAAAGAGTATAGGCACTAGATTGCTCTGGCACCATAAAAAAAACAAGTTTTTCTACCTCGTTTGGGCTTTTTGAATATAGATGAAAATTTTTATTTCTTTCAAGCTCAATTTTATATTCGTGCTGCCACTTTTTGAGTTTAAAGGGACCATTGCTCACAAGATTCTCTGCTTCTGTCCAGTTCTTGCCATATTTTGCAATCAAATCTTTGCGAATCGGTAGTGTGAGACCATAAGAAGTTAGGTAAATAAAATATGGTGCTGGTTGTTTTAGCACCACTTTTAGTTTGTCAGTTTCTATAGCTTCACTTTTTTCTAAGTCAATGATAGAGAGGAGCTGGGCGTATGGTGCTGCCGTTTCAGGATTTAGTAATCTTTCAAAGGAGTCCATAAACTCTTGGGCAGTTACTTGTTTGCCATCTGTCCAGCGCGCTTCTTTGTTGAGTTTGAAAATATATTCTGTAGCGTCTGCATTAACTTGCCAAGATTCTGCAACTCCGGGCACAGCAATAATATTGCCTTTGCTATCCTCACCGTATCTTGTGAGCCCGACCATGATATTAGAAATAATGTCAAAAGAAGTAAAGTCATCAGCCAGATTCCAATCTAAGCTGGGCGGCTCAGAGCCTAGGTTCATGCGCAGGACTTTTGGGCTTTGCATTTGCGGTTTAGAACTTGGATTGAATAATTTTGCACCAAGCATCAAAGCTAGAGCCCCAAGTATTACTACTATTAAGTAAAAAACGGTTTTTTTAATAATCTTATCCTCTCGGAGCAACCGCTGTTCTAAATTCCACTTTGGTATTGGTATCCGGATCTATCATCTTAACTTCTATACTGAAAACATTGTCATAATTGCTATTGAAATAGTTGTATGAAAATTCTGATTGGTAACTTGAAAATTCGGGACTGACATCCTGCATTTCAACATCATTGCTTTGCCCGCTTCTAATAGCCTCATCCAAGTTATCAATATCATAGTTTATAAGAAGACTTGGAGGTAAAACAGGCCACTTCAAAGCATTACTTATGGTGTAGCTACCATCTTGTGACACAATTTTAAGTAGTTTGAGCCTGGCTCTTTTGTAGTCGAAGTCGCCATAGCGGTCCTTGGCTTTGGCAATATAGTAAAGGTAGTAGTCATAAGGTGGGATGCTGATACTGCTTTTTTCTTTTGATTTGAGATCTCTTTCTTTGTATTTGCTGCCACTTTGTTTGGCAGGTGCAGCAAAATAAATATAAGGTTTACCTGCAAGGTAATCAGAAGGCAGAGGTACTTTTGAGTTATAACCTCTATCTGTGTAAACCAGATCAGGACTGGTTTGTTTGATGTTGTAACTCATTTGTTCAAGAGCTGCTCTAGCATCTAGTTGTAAGCGACCAAAGTCAATTGATTTGTTGAATAGTTTCCAGCCTCTATTGTTGTAGAGATAGAGCATGCCAAAAACTATGCCAATCACACTCACAACAACCATTACTTCTAAGATGGTGTAACCTTTTTTGGACCTCACTAATACAGAATACTATTTTTTTCTATGGGCGTAGTTTCCGCCAAACTTTAACAAATGATCCAATATTAAGACCTTTACTTTGTGTATTAGGTTTGGCGACACGCCATATAATTATTAAATGCCTTTAGTTATAGGACTTACAGGAAATATTGCGTGTGGTAAATCTGCTATTGGCAGATTTCTCATGCAGCGTGGTATTCCAGTTATTGATAGTGATGATATTGTCCATGAACTTTACAAGCAAGATGAAGAAATGCAAAAAGAGCTTCTAGGAATTTTCAAGACATTAGACCGAAAGTTAATAGCTCAGCAGGTTTTCCAAGATGAGACCCTTAGAAAAAAATTAGAACAGGTGATTCATCCTCGAGTTGAGCGCGAGTTTCAAAACTGGCTTAAAAAGCATCACGACAAAAGTTTGGTGGTAAATTTAGTGCCTTTACTATTTGAGGCTGGTTTAGAAGCTCGTTACGATAAAATTGTTTGTGTGCTGAGTCCTAGCTCTAAGCAAATCCAAAGATTGAAGTTAAGAAGACCTGATTTAAGTGATGAAGAAATCCAAGCCAGAATAAATTCTCAAATGGATCAGGAGCTAAAAGCCAAGAAATCAGACTTTGTAATTGACAATAACGGTACTTTGGAAGATTTAGAAGGGAAAACCGATGAATTTTTACTTAAACATTTATAATTTGTTCATAAAACAAAGTTTAAATTGACGTATTAGCACTTTACTTCTCAATTTTACTGTATTAGAATCTTCTTTGCTTGTGTATCAATATATTTTCTGAATTTAATCTAAAATGTATATATGCAAATACACAATCCGTGCTAGAATTACACAATACAAATTACGAGGGAGCAATCCAAAATGATGGAAACTAAATCAAGAAAAAAGACTGGGCCAAAGCCTCTTTACGGTGAAGCTAAAAAAATGGTATCTTTCAGGCTAAGCCCTGAAGCTCTTACTATTATCAAAGCTTTAGCTGATAAGGATAGTTTGAGTCAAGCAGAAGTCCTTGAGAGATGGGCAAGACAGTTCAAAACTTCGCAAGAAGATACAGCTAACCCTACTTACGAAGCGGCAATTTCTGAAAACAGAGAACTTGTAGCATCTGAAAGATAGATACTAAGCTAATTTTTAAACTCTGTTTCTGATCCACACTAAAAGTGGGCTTGCTAGAAATAAACTAGAGTAAGTACCAACGGCAAGGCCTGTAAAAAGTGCTCCTACAAATAGCTTTGTCGACTCACCTCCGTATAAAAATAGCAGCCCAAGTACTGATAGTGTCGTGATTGAAGTATTCAAAGATCTAGTAGAAACTTGATTAACACTCAAGTTTGCAAGGTCCATAAAACTAAATTTAGAGCTTTGTAGTTTCTGATTTTCTCTGATTCTGTCAAAGACAACGATAGTATCGTGTACCGAGAAACCAAAGGTTGTCAGAATTGCTGTGATAAATAAACTATTGACCTCAACTCCTTGAAACAGACCAAGGAAAGCAAATAATCCCATTACAATCAAAACATCATGCAATAAAGCAGCAATGGCGCAAATGGCAAATTCTCTTTTAAAGCGAGATGATATGTAAAGAATAATCCCGATTACGGTAAAGAGAAGGGCTACCATACCACCCTGGAATAGTTCAGGACCAATGACAGGACTAACTGTATCAATAGATCCAATTTCAAATTCTCCGTATTTCTCTGAGAGTTTAAGGTTGAGCTTGTCTAGGGCTGGATCATCTGAAATCGCTTTAGTTCTGATGATCAGACTAGGTAGTTCATCTTTTGTGACGGTTGCGGTGCTGTTTTCAAGTCCAGCTTCAGACAGAATTTTGAGCACATTTTCTGAGTCCAGTTTCTCTGTTGCTTTCTGGAATTGATATTCAAGCTTGGTACCTCCTGTGAAGTCTAGCCCGAGTCTGACCGGTGAGCCTAGCTTGATTGTAGATAAAAGCATTAAAATGATGCTTATAGCAACTAAGGTAATTGAAAAAGCAAACCAAGTATTACTGTTTTTGACACTATTTATAGTCATAAGAATTAGATTTTAACAGCCAAGGCTTTGCAGAAGCCTTAATACGGGCTTAAATTATATAAATAAACCTATGTTTAGACGGACCTTAACAAAGAAAGGATTTATTAGCTAAGTGGGCGGCTTAAAAACCAGTGAAATTTTAGTCGGTGCTTTGATTTTCGGGATCATCCTGATTATCATTATTCCTTTACCCCCGCTTTTACTCGATTTTTATATTGCCTTGAATATTACTATTGCTGTTATTGCAATTGGTATCTCGCTTTATATTTCCAAACCATTAGATTTTGGTACCTTGCCGACTTTTCTACTTCTAGCAACTATGTTCAGGCTGGCACTGAATATTTCTACTACTAGGTCGATTTTACTTAATGGTGAAGCTGGTGATTTGATTCAAGCAATGGGTATGTTCGTTGCCGGCGGTAATATCGTTGTCGGTATCATCATTTTCGTTATTGTTACTGTCGTGCAGTTTATGGTTATTACCAAAGGTGCCGAGCGTGTTGCTGAGGTAAGTGCGCGTTTTGCTTTGGATGCCATGCCTGGTAAACAGATGTCTATTGATGCCGATTTTAATGCTGGTTTGATTACTTCAGAACAAGCTAAAGAAAAGCGCTCCGAGGTGGAACGAGAATCTGCTTTTTTTGGTTCTATGGATGGTGCTTCTAAGTTTGTTAAAGGTGATTCCATGGCAGGTATCATCATCACCATTATCAATATCATTGCAGGTCTTACTATTGGTATGACTCAAAAAGGTCTGCCTTTTGAGCTTGCTGCAAAAAAATATGTGATTCTTACTATTGGTGATTCAATTTCAGCCATTATCCCAGCTTTGATTCTTTCAATTGCCACCGGTATCATTGTCACCCGAGCTGGTTCTACAGCTGATTCTTTTGGGCAAGATCTAGCTAACCAATTGGTTAATAGACCTAATGCTTTTGTTGTTGGTTCGGCTTTATTGTTTATTTTTGCTTTGCTTCCTGGTATGCCAAAGCTCATTTTGTTTACTTTAGGTTCTGGTCTTATTGCTTTTGTTTACTACTTAGCTCAGAGCAAAAAAGCTGGTGAAGCACAAGAGCTTGATACCGATGTTGAGATCGATGAGAGCGTTGACTCCTCGGGTGCACCTCGTGCAACACCAGAAATGATGTATTCATTGCTTGAGGTTGATAAGCTTGCCGTATGGGTTGGTAGTGGACTTTTGGATATTGCTGATCCAGCTCGAAATGGTACCTTGGTACCTGAGATTGCCTCTCTGCGTCACCAGCTGACTTTAAACCTTGGCTATATCCTGCCTTCAGTACGTATTATGGATGCTCCTTCTTTGAATCCAAATGAGTACCGTGTGGTGATTCGAGATACAACGGTTGCTTCTGCTGAGGTTTATGCTGATCGGATGCTGATATTACGTGAGGATTGGGATAGTATCTATTCTGAACCGCCACCTGGTTCTTTACCTGGCTGGGAGCCAGCTTTACAAGAGGCTGCTTATTGGGTTGACCCAGAATATTTAGAGCAAATAGATTGGGATAGACCTGCTGCTCCTGCTGTTAGGGTTTTGACAGCGCATCTTGCTGAAGTTGTGCGTAAAAATATTGATGACTTACTTGAAAAAGCTGATGTGCGCCGAGTATTGGATCAAGTAAAGCAATTCGATAATCAACTGGTGGAAAATTTAGTGCCTGGAGCAATCTCTCTTGGTGACTTACGTAGAGTGTTTGTCAATTTACTTAAAGAGCGCGTTTCGATCAGAGATATCCATTATATTTTAGAAAAGCTAGAAGACCTTACGGTTGCTATTAAAGACCCTGACCAGCTTTCAGAGAAAATGCGTACAGCCCTAGGTAGGCAGATTTGTCTTGAGTTTGCAACTCCTGACAGGCAGCTTCCAGCAATGGCTTTTCATCCAAGCTGGGAAACTCGCTTGGAGCAAAGCTTGCAGAAAGTTGATAACAATATGGTCTTGGTGCTTGAGCCAAAACAAATCCAAAATTTGGTGACTATGATCTCGAATGCTTCGCGCCGAATCTTAGAACAAGTTGAGCGTAGACCAATTTTGATTTGTGGACCAACTTTACGCCTGCCCTTGTTTAGATTAATCGAGCAATTTGATCCTCATGTTCATATTCTTAGTTACGCTGAGCTTTCTCCTGATTTTAATATTCAGGTTATGGAGACTATTGGTACAGAGATGGATGTGCCTGCTGTTTCAGGTTAATTCTTGAGATCTATTTTTTGCAGCTTCTAATGCTTGTAAAACAATGTTTTTAAAATCAAGTTCTGCAAATTTTTCTAATGCAGCTTGGGTAGTGCCATTGGGGCTGGTGACTTTTTCTCTTAGTTTACCAGCGCTCTCTCCAGAGCCAATCATCAAATTAGCAGAACCATAGACTGTTTGACGTGCCAGTTCTTCAGCTGACTTGGCATCTAATCCAAGTTTCACAGCAGCTTCTGTCATAGCTTCTGTTAGTAAAAATATATACGCTGGTCCGGAGCCAGAAAGGGCAGTGACAGCATCTAGCTTGTCTTCGCTGAGTGTAATGGCCGTACCTAGGGTTTTAAAAATAGCTTCTACTTGTGCTATTTGTTCTTTGCTGCATTTATCATTTGCAGCTAATACAGAAGCGCCTTTGCCAATTTGAGTTGGGGTATTTGGCATGACTCTGACAACAGGATTTTCTGGGAAGGTGTTTTCAAAAGCTTCGATTTTTGTGCCTGCAGCAATTGAAACTATAGTGATGCTTTGCTTGAGTGTGCTTAATTGTGATAAAAGCTCTGATATATTTTGAGGTTTTACAGCAACCAACAAAACAGCATCATCATCAAGCTCAGCAATAGAGCCTGATAATGATGTTGAATATGCAAAACCAAATTCTTGGTTTAAAGATCTAAGCTTTTCTTCATCCAGGTCAAACAGTGTGACTGAGTCTGGACTGAAAAGCTCAGATCTAACCAAGCCTTTAGCAATCGCTGAGCCCATTTGCCCAGCTCCAATTATGGTGATTTTACTCATTTACGCAGCAGCAGCGGCTTTAATTTCTATGATTGTTTGTCCAGCTTTAGCATTTGCAAAATTTTGGTTTACTGCTTGCCAGTTTACTAGCTTCCAGAATGTTTCTATCCACTGAGGTCTGAGGTTTTGGTGCTCAAGGTAGTAAGCGTGCTCCCAAACATCGATAACCATAAGTGGTTTTCTTTTTGAGTTCATTAGGCAGTTCTCTTGGTTTGCTGAGTTTTCGATAACTAGTTTTTGGTTTTCTGGGCACCATGTTAGCCAAGTCCAACCAGAACCAAAACAAGCAGCTGCTTTTGCTGCAAATTCTTTTTTCATATCTTCAAAGCTACCGAAGTCTTTGTTGATTTGTTCAGCAATTTCTCCGCTTGCTTCCCCGCCAGCATTTGGTCCAAGAATATTCCAGAAAAGTGTGTGGTTGTAGTGTCCACCACCATTGTTAATTACAGCTTGTCTTTTCTCTTCTGGGATTTCATTGATTTTTGTCATTAATTCTTCGATAGGAAGATTTGCAAAATCAGGTGCAGCTTCAAGAGCAGCATTTAGTTTTGTAACGTAAGCGTTGTGGTGCTTGCCGTAGTGAAATTCCAAAGTCGATTTTTTGTAATTAGGCTCTAGTGCTTCTATTGCCCAAGGTAGTTCTGGTAATTGATGTGTCATGTAAAGGTCTCCTTTTGTCCCGAAC
>CAWUIS010000083.1:0-7702 GCA_963922625.1 uncultured Candidatus Melainabacteria bacterium
GCGTGTCCTTAGAGGTTTTGATCACGTCAAATACGTGGATATCATTGATGAGAAAGTTCAAAGCGAAGATGAGGCCTATGTTGTTGAAGTATTTTGCAATGACATCGAGAGTACTATCATATTCAATCGTCGTATTCATATCAACGTACAAAATTTTGAATATCTAAGCATTGTTGAAAATCTTCCTGGAGTTGTCGAGCTGACTGAAGGCCATAGAACCTTGAGACTAGAATCAGCGATGGACCCTTTTAATAATAAAGACATACTAATGAGTGAGTCTATTGAGAACAGAGCTAATATAGAAGGACTATACGAAGAAGAAGATATCATCTTCGATGACGATTTTTAAATTTTCCTCTCCTCGGAATAATGTATTAAGATGCCTGAATCTATTACAGCGATGATGCCGGGTGCAATGCGTTTTATGCAGAAGGTTCTTATGAACCAATCAAATCTGCTTGCCGTATTTTTGATTCTCATTATTGCCATGCTGATGGTGCCTTTGCCGCCCTTCATCTTGGACCTTGCTTTTGTTTTAAATTTTTCTTTTTCCATTGCCATTATTCTGGTGACTTTGTATATCAAAGAACCACTTGAATTCAGCACTTTTCCGACAGTACTACTCTTTGTCACAATCATGCGCTTAGCACTTGAAATTAGTGCAACAAGATCTATCCTACTCAACGCTTACGCCGGGGAAGTAATTCACTCTGTTGGAGAGTTTGTCATTGGTGGTAACTATGTTGTAGGTATCATTATTTTCATTATTCTCTTCGTTGTGAACTTTATCGTTGTCACCCAAGGTGCTGGTAGAGTTTCTGAAGTTGCAGCAAGGTTTAGTTTGGATTCTATGCCTGGTAAACAATTAGCTGTTGATGCAGATTTAAACGCTGGTCTGATTGACGAAGCTGAAGCTAAAAAACGCCGTAAAAATATCCAAAGACAAGCAGACTTTTATGCCACTATGGATGGTGGTTCTAAGTTTGTTAAGGGAGATGCTATTGCATCTATTGTTATTGCTCTCATAAATATTGGTGCTGGTTTTATCATTGGTATGGCGATGCTAAATTTATCAGCAGCACAATCGGCTTCAACTTATACACTACTTACAATTGGTGAAGGCTTGGCATCACAAATCCCAGCACTTGTCATTAGTGTGGCGACTGGTATCATTGTCACCCGCTCTGATCCAGACGAAGACCTGGCTCAGGATTTAAGCTGGCAGCTATTTAACAGAAAAGAAGTGATTGTAGTATCCGCACTTGCAATGTTTGCCATTGGAGTTGGCATCAGAGGTGCTTTTCTTCCTTTCACTTTAGTGGCTGCAGCACTTGGTTACTGGGCTTTTTCCAGATACAAAAAAGAACTCGAAGAAGCATCTGGCTTAGTAGAAGCTCCAGATGGTTCGATGGTAAGTCCTGAAGCATTGATCGAGATGGAAAACAATGAAAAACTAAGAGCTAAAGAGATCGATAATTCCCCAGATGCGGTTCTAAAACTTCTTAAAGTTGACCAAATTGAAGTTGAGCTTGGTTATAAACTAGTGGGCTTGATTGATAAATCTAAGGGCGGAGATTTAATGGAAAGAATCGGACAAATCAGGCGTCAAATCATGGTGGATTTAGGTTTGCCGATACCTGCAATCCGTGTTCACGACAACTTACAAGTTGCTGCAAATGAATACCAAGTCAAACTACGCGGAGCTGTGATTGCAAAAGGTTCTGTAGAAGCAGATAAATTTCTTGCCGTGAATACAGGCTTAGTGGATATGGATGCTGAGCAAGTTCCAGGTATTGAGACCACCGAACCAAGTTATGGTCTACCGGCAATTTGGGTTGATGACAGCAATCGTGAAAAAGCGGAGCAGGATGGTTATACAGTAGCCACTCCAAGTTCAGTACTAGCAACCCATCTCACAGAAATTTTGCGTAGTCATGCTGGTGAGATTCTCTCAAGGCAAGATCTTGTGCGAATGTTTGAACAAGTAAAAGAGACAAACGAATCTATTGTTAATGAAATTACAGAGATCATGTCTACTGGTGAGACCCTTGCAGTACTGCGCTGCCTTCTCAATGAACAAGTAACTATTAGAGATATGGCAACTATTTTGGAGGTGGTTGCTAGTTATGCCAAAATCAATAAAGACCCTGAATTTTTAGGCGAGCGCATCCGTGAAGCTATGGGCAGAGTGATTTGCTCTGAGTATCTTACTGACGGCAAACTTTGTGCTGTTACTTTTCATCCCGCGGTAGAAGAAGAAATGGTTAATTCACTACATATGTCTCGCATTGCCATGGAACCAGCTAAAACCAAAATCATTCTTGAGAACCTAACCCTTAAAAACAATGAAATGATAGATCAAGGCTATCCTTCTGTGATTCTGTGTAACGGCAAATTACGCCTACCACTTAGAAAAATCATCGAACGCACCATGCCACAGATGGCAGTGCTGTCTTACAGCGAAGTACCAACAAGCATGGAGGCTCAATCCATTGGATCTATTGCTTGGGAGTAAATCAAATATCACTTGCATTATCTAAATATTTTTGTTATTATCCACATAATCAGTTAAAGTAAATATTCAACCAACTAGTACGCACTAAGATAACCTCCATGGTCAGAGCTGAAAGATTAATTAGATCATTGTTGCACTTGCCATACTGCAAACATAAAAAGCTACCCACTCCAACTGAACATAATCCAAGAGTAAGGTCTAAAAGCTTGAATAACAATGATGCAGCGTTATTTGAGAATGAAGAGTTAGCTATAGTTCAGGGACAAAAACCCTTTCAGACATATTTGGAGCAAATTCAAAAGGCTCTTTCTAGCTATGGAAAGCCATTACCAAGGCTAAATAGAGATATACTCAACAAACTAATCGATGCTTTACCAAACAAAGTTGGGCTAAAGGATCAATATGCTTTCAAGATGGCAGCTCAGATTCCTAGTGGTGAATTTTGCTCAGTATCTGGCTTTGAAAAATACTTTGTGAATTTATTTATTAATGCTGTCGAAAAGCTAGGATTTCGCGACTCACTGCTCGAGGAGTATCATAATAGTTTAAATCCTTTAGCTGGAATGTGTTGTTTAGCAGACAAAGTCCGTACAAAATATTTTGTGCAGGCTGTTATGGAGTCTGTTGACGAAAAATTACAATCAGGAGAACAAGATATTAACGTGCTTGATGCCGGTTGCGGCCCCATCCCAATACTAGGAATCAGCGCTGCAATTATTGATCCTAGGGTCAAAGTCACATGTTTAGAGTCTAATCCTCAATCTCATAAAATTGCAGAATCAATTGTCGATTATCTCGTTGAAAGTGGAGCAATAAAAAAAGATCAGATTCAAGTGAAGCTTTGTGATGCAAAGAGATACAAGCCTGATAAAAAAGATTACCGTTATGATGTCTTAGTTTCAGAAACTATGGATTCAGGTTTATTGTGTGAGCCTATTGTTGAAATTTTTCATCATGTAAAAGGTTTTGCGAAAGATGATGCTTCATTTATTCCATCCTCAATAGAGTTGAAATTGAAACTTCGAGATTCTTGTAATGAACCATTATTCTTGCCAAATATAATAGGTAACATGGAGTATTATGACCTTATTGATGTAGGATCTACTTCGTTTCAGTACAACCCGGCTACAACAGATGAAATCCCAATATGCACATTTGAAGCTAAGAATTTAGCGCAGTTGCCTAAGGGGCTCTATTTCCCTGTGATTGTAACAAGTATCAAAGTTGGAGATAAGTCACTCAACGCAGAAAATTCACTTATTTGTAGACACTGCAGTGTTGGTGACATTAGAGATCCTAATAGAAACATAGTAGTTAATGATCACCAAAAACCAGGTGCTTTGAGTCTAAGTTATATTCCAGGCTCTTCGGTAAACAAGTTAGCCTTTTCTCAAACATAATATGTGTAGATCAAGGAATAATTGATTTAGTTTTCCATCCAGCAATGTCTATGTAAATAGCTATAGCTAGCTAAAAAAAAGACTAAGGAGTCTTAAAATAAACCAAATCAACTTGACCACCAAGTTGGTCTTTTCTTGCTGTACTTACAGTGATTTTTTTCAAGTAAGTGTCGTCTAACTTTTTATTAGGATATTTTTCTGGTGGGAGTAAAGTTTTAGGATCAAGGAATACTACGTGGGTCTTAACCAGGAAAGCTCCTTTCTCATAATAGTTTGTAATACCGCCAGGGTTAGAAAAAGCAGAAAGCGAGCTGTCATCATAGCGAATCGAAATGAATTTTTCCATTTCTTCTTCTGCTAAAAATTTAAGCTTGCTTTGCTGTTGAAAGCGATTAGTTTTGCGCAAAGCTAAGTTATAAAAATTAATAATGACAGTGATTACCGTGACAGTAATGACCACTGTTACTAGTAACTCTAGAATTGAAATACCCTTGTTAGATCTCATTCTTTTTTCAAACCTTCTAATAGCTCATCTTGTGATTTAGCTTTTTCTAAAATTCTTGTCCGCGACTCCTCAGCAAAAGGTAAACCTAAAATACCAGAGTGTATAGCTTGCTCATTGAAGATGATCCCACCTCTACCACCAATTCGAGATGTTTTGCCATCAACTGGTGAGTTGACAACTATACCACCACTTATATCTACCGGACCTGTAATCTGCACATCACCAATGATATAAACCACACCGCTGAAAATACTTGGCAACTTAGAGCTACCACCAATAGTCACAGTAGCACCAAGCGGATTTTGTCCTCCTCTTGTTGTATCTACTATCAAAGCTCCTTGACCATAAAGCGCATTAACCCCAGAATAATTTGGCACTCCTTCAATAACAACAAGCCCTATATAGCCCTCATAGTCAAGATCATAGTTATTAGGGATTTTTGTATTAGTAGTGCGAGCACCAGACCAATCAGCAATTTTATCCAAGCGAGTTCTAAAAACATATTCAAAACTTTCTTTACCATCTTGACGCACATAAGCACCAGGCGGATCTAAATTACGCTGAGCATCTCTACCACCAATAGGGTTTGGGGTGATCACCGCTGGGATAAACTGCGAGACCTGATCACCAATAAAATGACCGTCTTCAAAAGCAGGATCAACACTAATTGTATTACTACCCAGCGCTGAAACATAGCTATAGTCAGTAAAGCTGCCACCACCACGAGTATCTGTTATAGCGACAATACTAGCTCTAGTAAAACCACGGGCTTGGGGAGAACTTCCTGGAGTACCAAAGCCCAGGTCTTCAACAACAGCTTCACCTGTTACTTGAGGAATAGCATTATCAATGTCATCAGGGCTATCAAAAAAGCGATCTTCCGGATCATCTCCCTCCACAGTAATGACATCATCACCACTTGAAACAGATTCTGTAAGGATAGTGGTTGCTTCAAGGTCACCAGCGATCATCATCTCGTTTTGCCCAAAGCTCAAAGATGTGTTTGTCACAAATGCAGCGTCTAACCTAGGGGCACTTCGCCTAATGATTTTTGTCTCTTTATAAATCTTTTTATTGACTTTGGCAATAGTCTCAAGTTTCCAGACTGTTGCCAAGTCTGATCTGAGTAAATCAAAGCTTCTATTAACTCGCCGAGCACCTTCTTCACCACCAGGTCTGCCACCACCTCCTCCAGCAGAAGGTCTGCCTGAGCCAGACTGGGTTGATACAAAAGATTTCAAAGGTAAGTTTGGTAAAGATTGCACCTCAAGCAAAGTTAAGAGAGTAGTGAAGCTACCAATAAAAGGGTCTTCTTGATCTAGTGATGTTTTCTTTTCAATATTAAAAAACCATCCACTACTTTGCCCGCCTTCTGTGAAAACTGAAAAATAATGATCTCCTTCCTGAGCATTTTTTGTTTCAATATTTATTACTAATTCTTGCGGAGTAAAAGACACTATATCAATGCGAATATTTTTTGCATCTGGCACTATCACTGGTGGTTTGCCTGCAATACTCAAAAATTCTCCTAGTATCCTGACTCCATTGAGTTTTTGTTTACTGCTGATTTTGACAAATTGACCATTGGCATTTTCTGCATTTGGACTTTTGACATTGGTAATTATTGGGGGATCAAAATCAGGTGATTCAAGTGGTACCACATAGAATTCAGCATTCAAGGGGCTTGCCTTCATGATATATCTTCCAGGCTTGGCTTTCTCAGCAACTGCCACTCCTAAAACAGTCTGCCTTGCTTCCAAAACAGCAATATCACTGCTAGAAAAAACAGGCTTGATATCCTCTATATCTTCACCATCCAAGTAGACATCTAAATAGTCACCTGGGTAGGCGTAGTTTGGGCTAATGCCATACAATTTGGGCTTAGCTTTGTATTGATCATAATCAGGTACAAAGTTATAAAACTCCTCAATAATATTTTTTTGCTTGATTTCTATTGCCTGCTTCTCTGCAACCAAAATTTTATAGCCCGGCTTGAGATGAGTGCCTCGCTTAACAGGAAAGCTTCCAATCTGCTTTACATTAACTTCAGGTAGAGGGAAATAAATTTCTTGTATCTTAATCTCTTCAACGTTCTCATCATAATCGAGTCCGTTTTCTTGAGCTAGTCTTTTATTTTCCTGGATTCTCTGTTCTTGCGCTTGGATCAGAGCATAGTATTGTGACTGGCTAATTACAGAGCCGGTATTGACATTAACAAAATAAGGGAAGCGATGAAAGAAATTTATATAGCGCGGAATTTGTGCCAAAAAGAGCTTGTCCTCTTCATCAAAATCCTCATCAAAGTCTTCATCCTCATCAAAATCTTCATCAAAGAAATCATCTTCAAAGCCATCATCAAAAAAATCATCCTCATCATCTTCAAACTCATCTTCAAAGTCCTCATCCTCAAAATCGCTATCAAACTCCAAACCATCAAGGTCTATCTCGGGTAAAGTTTTGACATTAAGCGAAGATAAAGCTCTGTTGTTTCCGGACTCCGCTAAGTAAATTGTCTGTAATTTAAAAATTCCATCGGGAGTGCTTGCTGTATTTTTCTTCAAGAAGTAAAACACCATCATTAATAAAGATGAGAACACCACACTCAAAATGACAGCAAACATCAGGGTAAAACCAGAGTTATTTCTTAGACTTGAATATGTGATACCACTTCCTTGCATTAAAATTAAAAAAATAGGCAGCTTGCTAACTTAATAGCCTTGCCTGAAGTATAATTTTAGGGTCATTTCGGACATCAGTCCACCTGCCCCCATCGTCTAGTGGCCTAGGACATTCGGTTTTCATCCGAACAACAGGGATTCGAATTCCCTTGGGGGTACCATTTTTGGCTATTGGAGCCGCGCGCGTTACTTAAACTCTGCAATTATTTAACCCACATCTACCAAATGGTGTAGTTCTTAGTAGAAGCCTGTCTATTTGTAAGATCTTTGCTGATAAAAAATGGCTATGATCCATCTAAACAAAAAAACAAGAGTTTACGGGGTTGCTTAAAGAGTTCTGGCTTAGAATCAATTGAAGACTCTGATATCAGAAAGCTTCGAGAAGAAATTTCAAAAAACTATGACAAAAGAGCTGAGCGTTGGTTTTAGTAATAGACACAGTCGCTTTAATTAGGCATTTGACAGATCAAAAAAAGAAGATTGGCAAAAACAGTGTTGCACCCAGACATTTATCGTCCGGGGTGTGACGTTCTGTCCAAGCGCATGCTAAAAGCGTCGCGGTTGTCTTTGCGCAATTTCTTAAGCTCCGGACATTTATTAGAGA
>CAWUIS010000084.1:0-7696 GCA_963922625.1 uncultured Candidatus Melainabacteria bacterium
TTAATTATTAGTACTGAATATTCTCATTATCTACTGTCTTCCGTGTTTTTCTCGATTTGTGATTAAATTATGTGATTTTAGCATCAGTAAGCTACTGGCTTTAATTATTAGTACTGAACAGGCTCAGGATCAACAGTCCGCCCTGTGAATCACGAGTAGTGATTCAAGTCATAAAAGGTCTTTAGTAGGTATATTTGGCGGCAATTATTAGTACTGAACAGGCTCAGGATCAACAGTCCGCCAAAGATACCAAGTTGCAATAGTACGGTATGGCTGCCATTTTTTTGAATACTTGATCAACTCGTCTTTGCTTTTATTTTGGGCTCGCGGGTAATGCTTATAAATTGCTTTTATAAGTCCGATATCACCAATTGGAAAGACGTCAGGGTCTAGCATATAGAAGATTTGAAACATTTCGAGTGTCCATTTGCCAATACCTTTTATTGCAATGAGTTCGCAATAAATTTCGTCCTTGTCTTTTTCCTCAAAATACTTATTAGTGATTTTATTTACTAGAAAATATTCAGCAATATTCTTTAAGTATTGGATTTTTTGCCTGGATAAACCTGTGGCTTTGAGGCTCTCTTCACTTTGCTCTAAAACTTTTTTAGCTTGAGGATTGTTTTCAGGCATTAAAGCAAAAAATCTTTTTTTGATAGAGTCTGCTGCAGCAACCGAAATTTGCTGGCCAATGATGGCGTTACACAGTACTTTAAAAGGCATACCTTGGCTTGTGAGAATCTCACGAGGGTATGTTTTGATTATTTTTTCCATGACCTTGTCTTTACTTGAAAGATAGTCACAGCCTTTTTCCCAATAGGATGGTTTTGTCATTTAGTTCCGGTTTTAAAAAAAAGCAGCTGGGATTTAAATCCCAACTGCCTTGATTTTCTACTTAAATAGATTTCTATTACGCCATTGCTGGTTCGTTAAAGAACTCTTTCAAGCCTTCTTGATTAGGCTTCATGCCTTTAGCACCTTCGTTCCAGTTTGCTGGGCAAACTTCGCCGTTTTTCTCGAAGAACTGAAGAGCTTTAACCATACGTACAGCTTCATCAACATTTCTTCCAAGAGGTAGGTTGTTAACAACTTGGTGTTGAACAGTACCGTTTTTGTCGATAAGGAAAAGACCGCGGTAAGCAATACCAGCGCCTTCAACTTCAACGTCATATTTCTTGATGATTTCTTTGTTCAAGTCAGAAACAAGAGTGTAGTTAACTCCTTGAATACCACCTTGTGCTTTAGGTGTGTTTAACCAAGCATGGTGAGTGAATTTTGAATCGATACTAACACCGATAACTTCAGCATCAAGAGCCTTGAACTCTTCAACTTTTTCTTGGAAAGCATGAAGCTCAGTTGGGCACACAAATGTAAAATCTAATGGATAGAAAAACAAAACAACATATTTTTTGTTTCTAAAATCACTTAAAGTAACCTGTTCCATTTTGTTACCATCTACAACTGCATCAGCTGTAAAATCAGGTGCTTCTTTTCCTACTAGTACTGCCATAATTTTTTTCTCCTTATTAAGCGTTTATTTTTGCTGCTATCCCTAGCAACAAGAATCGATTATATCAGTAGCTGTACATGTTATGATATGCAATTCGTTGTTTTAGGAAGAGAAAGTTCCGGGATGACGTTTATTTATCATGAACAAAGAAATTTTTAACACTAATATCTCCAAAGTAGAAGCTTTATCGACACCAAAGTCACTGCGTGAAAGTCTTATGGTCTCAGACTCAGTCTCAGACTTAGTTCATGAAGCTAGAAATACAATTAGAGACATAATTTGGGGAAGAGATAAAAGGCTTGTTGCCATTATTGGTCCTTGTTCTATACATTGCATTGATCAAGCAATGGATTACGCTAAGAGGTTAAAACAATTACGCGAGCAAGTTAAAGATCAAATTTATATCGTTATGCGCGTTTATTTCGAGAAGCCACGCACGGTTTTGGGCTGGAAGGGTTTGATTTATGACCCACACCTTGATGATAGTTTTGATATGCTCACTGGCCTCAAAAAAGCAAGAAAGCTTTTGCTTGATATTAATGAGCTTGGAGTGCCTTGTGCAACTGAGATGTTAGACCCTTTAGTACCGCAATATATTTCTGATCTTGTATCTTGGTCAGCAATTGGTGCACGTACAACTGAATCTCAAACTCATAGGCAAATGGCAAGTGGTTTATCGATGCCTGTTGGTTTCAAAAATAGTACCACTGGCGATTTTGATGTAGCAGTTAATGCTGCTAAAGCATCACGTTTGGAGCAAAGTTTTATGGGTATTAATCAAGAAGAAGGTAAGGCTTGCATTTTTCATACCAAAGGCAACCCGGATACTCATTTGATTTTGAGAGGTGGTTCTGATGGTCCTAATTACAAGGCTGAACATGTTGAGCGTGCAAGTAAAGCAATTGAAAAAGCTGGAATCAACTGTGGCATCATGGTTGATTGCAATCACGCGAACTCTGGAAAGGATCCTTACAAGCAAACTCAAGTCCTTGAAAGTATTGTGGAGCAAAAACTTGCTGGAAATGACTCATTGATTGGTTTTATGGTTGAAAGTCATATTAAAGGTGGCAATCAAAAAATCCCTCAAGATTTATCAGAGCTTGAATACGGTGTTTCCATCACTGATGCTTGCTTAGACTGGGAAGCTACTGAGAAAATGATTAAAGAAGCTGCTAGTAAAATTAGTAAAACTTTAGTTGTAAATTAAACTAAGTTTTAGGGACTTTAAAATGAGAATCAAACAAATTATCCTAGCCGAGCCAAGAGGTTTTTGTGCTGGTGTTAACCGTGCTATTGAAATTGTCGAGCTTGCTCTAGAGCGTTATGGTAGCCCGCTTTATGTTCGCCATGAGATTGTCCATAACCATCATGTTGTTAATGACTTTAAAAAGCGCGGCGTTATTTTTATTGAAAAGCTTGATGAAGTACCAGATGATTCGCTTTTGATTTTTTCAGCACACGGCACTTCACCAGATGTAATCGATAAAGCTAGTGCAAGAGGTTTGCAATTCATTGACGCTGTATGTCCTTTAGTTACAAAAGTGCATTTAGAGATTGCAAAGGCTATAAAAGAAGGACGCAAAGTTATATACATAGGACACAAAGGTCACCAGGAAGTATTGGGTGCTATGGGCTATGCCAAAAAAGACAATGATATTTTTTTGGTTGAAACTTGTGCTGATGTTGAAGCGTTGCAAACCAAGCTTGTTGGTGAGAAATTATCAGTGGCTACCCAAACCACACTTTCTCTAGACGATACAGCTATGGTAGTTGAAAAACTTCAAGAAGTTTTTTCTGATATTCAATTCCCGCGCTCTGATGATATTTGTTATGCTACGCAAAATCGTCAAGACGCAGTCAAAGAGCTAGTTAAAGTTTGTGATTATATCCTTATTATCGGCTCACAAAATTCTTCAAATACCTTGAGGTTATTGGAACTTGCTAAAAAATCTGGTGTCTCTGCACAATTAGTTCCTAATCCTGAAGATTTTGACCCTTCAATAATTACAGACCCCGATTCTAGTGAAAAAACTATCACTGTAGGGATAAGCTCAGGAGCATCTGCCCCCGAGTTTTTAGTTGATACCCTAATTTCTAAGCTAGTAAATGATTCTGAATTTGAATACGCTAAAGGCAGCGATGCTAAGTATTCAAGTAAAATCAAAGTTCTAAATTATAAGGAAGAAAAAGTTACTTTCCCTTTACCAAAAGAATTGTTTTAAGACATTCCCTTAATCTGTTGACTCATCGTCAATCTCTTCATCAGATTCATCGTCAGTTTCTTCACTAGACTCATCATCATCAGTTAGTTTTAATCTGATTCTGAGTTTTGAGTTGGCAGTACCTTCGCAACCTAGATCATATGTCTCGCAATCCAGTTCTGTTGTTTCTGTGACAATCTTTGCATTGATTCTGTCAGTTTTGTTGTTTAATTTTTTTGAGAAGACTGATCTATTAATGTCAAAGTTGTACGTAAGTTCTTCTCCGTTACTAAAGGTTTCAACAGCAGTGATTGAATCAAAGTAAAGTGTTTTGTCTTTATTACCATTCTCTAAATCAAACAATTCGTCAAAAGCTTCAGACAAGTTAACGCCATTTGCAGCATTCAAAGTGACCACAGTTGAAATATCATTTGTGCTGTAGCTATACACTAGAGCATCACCCTGGTTGTAAGTACCAGTAACTGAACTTTTGTTTCTACCTCTAAGTTTACGTCCTTGCTTGACGATGAAAACTTCAGTTCCTGTTATATCTATAGGTTCGGCTAATGCTGGCATTAATAAGCTTGAAGCTGCGGCCAAAGTAAAAAGTGTTTTTTTCATTTGATTTAAAATCTCCTCACTAGCATTTAACCATAAGACTAGAAATTTATGGGAGTGTCACCGAATCCCTATATGTTTATAAGGCTAGGTTTAAAGATTTAAATCAGTTGAATAGAGTTTGAGTTTTTTGTCTATTTCTTTGGAATTGATTCCGAGTAATTCTGATAGAAAATCCCAAAAGTTTTTAGAGTGGTTTTTATGGATAGTATGAGCCAGTTCGTGCAAGATAACGTAGTCAATTAATTCATCTGGCAATTTCATCAAGTGAATATTTAGATTAATGTTGTTATCAACGGAGCAGCTACCCCAGCGAGTTTTGCTATTGCGCAAGCTAAGTTTATTGAAACTTAGTTTGTGCTTTAGTGCTAATTGTCTTATACGTATTGGTAAATAGGCATGAGCTTTACGCTTGAGATTGTCAACCAAGGTATCTTTGTTGATATCAAAAAAATTCAATTGAGCTTTTTTTTGTTTGAGTTTTTCAAGTTCTGTTTTTATCCAAGCGCGTTTCGTTTCTACAAAATTTAGTGCTTCATCAAATCGAGAAGAGTAAGGCAAGCTTACCTGAACGCCTTCATACCTGACTCTGATTCTTATATATTTGCCATTTTTGTATTTGGTGAGTTTGATCTCACCTAGTTCTGGATCAGTGATGTGTTTTGTTTTAGTCAAAAAACTGCCACTTTTTAATTAGAAAACTTAAACTCTATAACATCCCCATCCTGGACCTCGTACTCTTTACCTTCTTGGCGAGCTTTACCTTGATCGCGGGCTTGAGGGCGGCCACCACAAGTAAGGAAATCATCATAGCCAATGGTTTCAGCTTTGATAAATCCCTTTTCAAAATCGGTGTGAATGACACCGGCTGCTCTTGGTGCTAAATCCCCAATCTTGATGGTCCAAGCGCGCACTTCCTTTTCGCCAGCAGTAAAGTAGGTACGTAAACCAAGTAACGCAAAAGCTTCTTGAATTAAAGTATTGAGTCCAGTATCGTTGACACCTAGCTCTTGAAGGAATTCTGTTTTTTCTTCTTCACTCATGCCGGTAAGCTCAGCCTCAGCTTGAGCGCTAATAACAACGACACCAGCTCCTTCATCCTTAGCAAAGCTTTCTACTTTTTTGACTAGATCATTTGTCCCTTCTGCCATATCTGCTTCAGCGATATTGGTGGCATAAATTACTTTTTTTAGAGTCAAAAGACCATGCGACTTGATAGTGAATTTATCCTCTTCGCTCAAATTTGCCATGCGTGCAGGCTTGCCTTCTTCAAGTACTGGTAGGATTTTTTCTAAGACTTCATTTACAGCAATAGCTTCTTTGTCATTACCTCGGACTTTTTTAATGACCTTGTCTTTGGTTTTTTGTACTTGTTCTAAGTCCGAGAGTATGAGCTCAGTGTTGATAGTCTCGATATCATCGATAGGGTCAATGGTGCCAGAGACATGGATGATGTTCTCATCTTCAAAACAACGGACTACATGCACAATGAGATCACACTCGCGGATATTTGATAAAAACTTATTACCAAGTCCTTCACCCTGGGCAGCACCTTTGACTAGTCCTGCAATATCCATAAACTCAATTGCAGCTGGAACGACTTTATCGGTATTAACCAAAGCTTGTAATTTTCCTAGGCGTGTGTCAGGTACATTGACAATGGCACTATTTGGTTCAATGGTACAAAAAGGATAATTTGCTGATTCAGCAATGTGGTTATTTGATAGTGCGTTGAATAACGTCGATTTGCCTACATTGGGTAAGCCTACAATTCCTACTTTAAGCATGAGTGTTTATTATATAAGTTTTGCCTTGCCAGCTGCGACAATTTCAGCTTTTTTATTGCTAGGCTTCATATCTGGGCAATTAATATTGATGGTGTCAGCTACATCGCCGCTGCTCATAGCCTTGCACATGAACTCGAGGTTGATAAATTTGCTGCCACTTGTGACTTTGATCATGTCACCAATTTGTACCATGCGTTGATGACGGAGCATGGATTTTTTAATACCAGTATTGGCAGGAATATTTACAGTTGCAACTTTTTGATGAACATTGTCATCGAAATATAATTTGCGATCCAGCTCTCTGATAGCGATTCTTTTTCTGTAGAAATTTTCTTCAGCTACTTCTTCACCCTTTGCGATGCTTTGTTTAAGCATGAAAACATCATGGTAAACCCAGACATTGACTACAATAGGTAAGGTTTCAATGATTGCTCCTGAGGGCCCGTAGGCAGTTGCAATGACTGTTTTTCTGTGACTTGGCGAGCTTAAATTCAAGCGATTGAATTTGATATTGGCATCTTGCCTGTTACCAAGAAAATTTTCCAGCTCTCGAGTTGGTCCGACAACCTCGTAAGTATAAGAGTTACGGTTCATGCTACGTCTTAGGTAGTCTAATAATTTGGGCTTGAGATTGAGCCAATAAGGATTAGCCGCTTCAAAAGCTTGTGCTGGAAGACTTAGAAAAATACATAAGATGACCAGTAATATTTTTCTCATAGTTATGTTATACCCTTTGGCTCTAAGCTAGGCATTAGTTACACTATGTTGTTTGCTTGTTGTAACATCTGATCAGAAGCCTTGATGACATTAGAAGAGGCTTCATAAGCTCTTTGTGCACCAATCATACTAACGACCTCTTCGACAACTTTAACATTTGATCCTTCAAGGAAACCTTGTCTGGTAGCACCAAAATTATCATCCATTGGATTGCCTTCAATAGGTCTACCACTGGCTTGACTTTGCAAGTATAAATTATCTGCTTGTTCAACTAAGCCAGCTGGATTAGTGAATCTCGCTAAGCGAACATTACCAACGATATCAGTTTGACTTGAAGCTCCTGCTCTTGTTACCGAGATAGTGCCATCTTTTGAAATGAAAATTTTCTCGACATTCTCCCCAAGATTGATATTAGGGAAGAGTATATAGCCACCATTAGTAACTATTTCTCCGGTTTGACCATCGATTTGGAAGTTACCATCTCGCGTGTAAGCTACCTGGCCATTTGGCATTTGTACCTGGAAAAAACCATCACCTTCAATTGATAGATCCAAAGGATTACCAGTATTGGTGAGACTACCCATAGTAAAAGACTTATTAGTAGCATCTAGCTGAACACCCAAACCAACTTGTACACCGTTTGGTGTAGTCTGACCAGTTGATAAGGTCGCTCCTGGCTCTTTTAAAACTTGTGTAAATAAAGTAGTGAAGTGAGCAGTAGATTTTTTATAAGCAGTAGTATTAACGTTGGCAAGGTTATTGGCAATGATATCGATATTGGTCTGCTGTGCGTGCATTCCGGTAGCTGCTGTAAATAAAGCTCTCTCCATACGTCAATTATGTGAATTTTGCAAAATATCTTA
>CAWUIS010000085.1:0-7644 GCA_963922625.1 uncultured Candidatus Melainabacteria bacterium
TTTTGAGTAAAAATACCACTGTTCATTATAAGGATCATGTCATTAATGTTGTTGATACTCCTGGTCACTCGGACTTTGGTGGTGAAGTAGAACGTGTGCTCGGTATGGTGCAGGGCTGTTTGCTTTTGGTGGATGCTTTTGAAGGACCAATGCCGCAAACTCGTTTTGTTTTGAAAAAGGCATTTGAAAAGGGTTTGAAACCAATTTTGGTCATCAATAAAATTGACAAACCTAATACCAATATCGATAAGGTCATTGATAATGTGCTTGAGCTTTTTATAGACCTGGGTGCAGATGATGATCAAATCGAATTTCCAATTATTTATGCTTCTGGGATTAAAGGCATCACAGACTTGGATCTTGAAAAAGCCTTGGCTGCAGACTCGGCTCGCATTGAGCCTTTGATGGAGACTATCCTCAAGCAAGTACCACCACCTCCTGGTGATCTCGAGCAAGACTTTTTGTTTCAAGCAACTAGTTTGGATTCAAATGAATACATGGGACGTATGCTCATTGGGCGTGTTCAAAACGGTAAGGTGCGAGTTAATGACCAGGTCAATATGATCTCTGCTGAAACTGGTGCTGTTGTCAAAAAGAAAATCGCTAAGATTTATGGTTTTAGTGGTTTACAGAAAATTGAAATTGAAGAAGCTAGTGCTGGTATGATCGCAATGCTCGCAGGCTTACAAGAAGCTAATATCGGCGATACTATCTGCTCTACAAATAGAAACCAAGCACTTGAATCAATTACTGTCGATGAGCCAACTTTAGAGATGATTTTCTCTGTTAATGACAGCCCTTTTGCTGGACTTGAAGGCAAATTCGTTACCTCAAGGCAAATCAAAGACAGACTTACAAAAGAGCTGGAGACAAATGTTGCTTTGCGTGTCAATGATACCGACAGAACAGATGCTTTTGCTGTTGCTGGACGTGGCGAGCTGCATCTTGGTATTTTGATTGAGACTATGCGCCGTGAGGGTTATGAGTTTCAGGTTTCTAAGCCACAAATCATCATTAAAGAAATTGATGGTGTGAAAAACGAGCCTTACGAGGAGCTGGTTATAGACGTACCAGAAGAAGCTGCTGGTTCTTGTATTGAGGCTCTCGGCAAAAGAAAAATGGAAATGGTTTCTATGGAGACCATGCACGGACGTTCGATAATTACTTTTCATATACCTACTCGTGGTTTGATTGGTTTTAACGCTGATTTTGTCAAACTCACTAAGGGTGAGGGTATTATGAACCATAGTTTTCTTGATTACCGTCCTTTCGCGGGTGAGATGGATAGAATCCGCTCGGGTGTTTTGGTTAATCTTGAAAAGGGAAAAGCTACTTCTTATGCTCTGCAGCAATTTGCTGATAGGGGAATTTTCTTTGTTAGTCCTGGTACAGAAGTTTATAAAGGTATGGTTGTTGGTGAAGCCAATCGCCCTCAGGATATCGAGCTGAATCTCACCAAAGAAAAACAACTTACTAATATGAGATCAGCAGGTGCTGATGTTTTAGTGCAACTCAAAACTCCTAAAAAAATCCCTCTTGAAGAAGCTTTGGTCTATATCAACGATGAGGAACTAGTTGAGATCACTCCTGAAAATATTAGATTGAGAAAGAAAGTTCTTGATAAAAAAGCTCATAGACTAGAGATCGCTAAAGCGAACAATCGTTAATGTACGCTGTTGTTGTCATTGGTGCTGGTGCAGCAGGTTTTATGGCAGCAATCACTGCAGCTAAGCTTGGCAACAAAGTTGTTCTTATTGACCACGGGCATAAAACCTGTGAGAAAATCCGCATTTCTGGTGGAGGGCGCTGTAATTTTACTAATGTTAACGCTGCCCCAGAAAACTATATCTCGCAAAACCCACACTTTGTGAAATCAGCTTTAGCCCAATACAGCGCTCAAGATTTTATTGATTGGGTTGAAGATTATGGCATCGAATATCATGAAAAAAAGCTAGGACAACTCTTTTGTAATGAAAGTTCTCAGCAAATCATCAATATGCTTTTAAGTGAGGCTGATAAATATGGTGTTGAGTTTTGGCAAGGTGTTTCAGTAAAATCAATCGAGAAAGAAGGTGATGCTTTTACTCTTGCATATCAAAATACCACTATTAAATCGCGCTCTGTGATTATTGCAACAGGTGGTTTGTCGATTCCTGCAACTGGTACTAGTGATTTTGGTTATCGTATTGCCAGGAAATTTGGTCTAAAAATTATTGAACCCAAACCAGCTTTAGTACCCTTGAAATTCAGTGAGAATTTTTTTCTGCTTAATGCAGGCTTGAGTTTTCATGCTCAAGTGAGTTGTTCTGGAAAATCTTTTACCGAAAATATTTTATTTACTCATAAAGGTTTGAGTGGGCCTGCTATTTTGCAAATTTCTTCTTACTGGCAGCAAGGTCAAGAAATCATTATTGATATTTGTCCTCACATAGATTTGAAGCAAACTTTATTTGATGCCAAAACAAAGCAAGGTGCCAAGAGCTTGAAAACCATTTTGAAAAATATTACTTATCCAGAAACTCTTCACTCAAGCTCTAAAACAAAATTGAACCGCAACAATGTTTTCACACAAGATTTTCTAGAAACTTTTCCTCTGCTACAAGAGTTTTTGGATTTGCGCTTAGCTGAAATTTCTAAGTCTGATCTTGAATTTATCGCTTCAGGCTTGAATGCTTGGACACTAGAACCTAGTACTACAGAAGGTTTTGCTAAAGCTGAGGTTACTATTGGCGGGCTTGCAACAGAGGAGCTTGATTCAAAAACAATGCAGGTGAAAAAAATCCCTGGCTTATTTTTTATTGGTGAAGTTGTGGATGTGACAGGCTGGCTTGGTGGTTATAATTTTCAGTGGGCTTGGTCTTCTGGCTATGTCGCTGGTTATTGGTCTAGCCTGGCTTGATCTAAATACTTCAGGTCTTTTTTTTCTTGATGCTCAGCCCATTTATCAGCAAGATCTATGATGGTACCGGTAGGTCCAGTAAATAGTGTGCCAAAAACTTTAGGTGCTACTTTATCTGCAGCACTTTCCATAACTTTGTCGTACTGGCTTTCTTGATATTTGTAAGCTTGAGTTTTTAGTGGTGCTGGTTTTTTGAAGTCTTTTGGACTTGTATCTAAGTAAGCAATAGCTGGCTTTACTGTGCAAAATAAAGCTGTAATAAGAAAAACTTGCCTCATTTTACTTTTAAGATGTCGTTGATAGAAAGTGCTAAGCGCGGTAATTGATTAAGACTTTTGTAAATGAGATAACGAGGCTCCCAAGTATCAGCAAATTTTTCTTTGAAGGTTTTGAGACCACTATAATTGAAAATAAAATTGAGTCTTTTGAAGACACTATGAATTGTAACTTCGTCGATCCCAGCATTTTCATGTTTTTCAAAGCCAGACATCGGTGCTAAGCCAAGGCTGAATTTTTTGAGCATCAGATCTTTCATAGTAAGTATTGCTTTGACAAAAATATAATCCATAATGCCACTTGGAGCATTTTTAGATTTACGCATCATATCAACGCAGACCATAGACTCTTCAAAGCTGGGGATGATATTGAGAAAAGCAACTATCTCATGATCCTTTTCTACAGTACATACAAGAGTTTTTTTGATGTATTCTTTGTCATAATAACCCAGTGAAAATCCGCGTTCAACGCGTCCTGGCTCTTCTAGCCATTCATTTGAAACTTGCTCTAGTTTGTTTAAAAGCTCTTCACTAAGCTCTTCTTCATAGAGCTTGAATTTGAAACCGAGTTTTTCTATTTTGCGAATTCTATTTCTAAAGTCTTTTTTCTTGGGACCCTTTAAATCAAAATTTTCAAGGTCGACAATAGCCTCATCTCCTATTTTGAGTTTATTAAACCCAAATGCTTTATATAAATCTAGGTAGCTTGGTTTTGTCTGAAAAAAAACTAGATTCCAATCGTGCTCACTACAAAAATTATCAAAGTTTTTTATCAATTCTGCAATTTCTTCTTTGGGACCAACAGGATCACTGAGAGTAATAATGGATGATTCAGAAGTTCTATATGCAATGAAAGATTCTTTGCTTTTAGAGAAATAAAATTGCTTATCATCCCAGATTTTAAAGAAATCTAGTGAGTCTGTGCCGTGACTAAAAATGATTTTTTTTGCAATCAGTTTTGCTTTGAGTGAGTGCTCTTGATCAAATTTAGCAGGCTTAAACGATGCCCATAATACATAGACTACAAAAGCCAGACTAAGTAAAGAGATGGAATTTAAAAACCATTCAGCGTAATGATTTTGCGGTATCAGCTTTTCTTGTTCGATGAAAAAAAACTGTAAAACAGTATAGTAAATTGATTCTTGTACATTGAAATCAAAACCCATATCAGTTTTTTTGAGTAACCAAAAGCCACTGGTGCCATATGCAAGACTCAAAAACACAAATAGCAAAAACTTAGGTAGGTAAGATTTAAGTTTAAGATCCTGGCTTTTGACCTTAAACCGATCTCTTGCATAAAACAAAATAGACATTACAAATACATAGGTTGCAATATTGATGAGATTAAAGCCTTCAAGCATTTGCAGTAGCAAAGATGCTGCACAGAGAAAAAAACAAATATCAAAAGCTCGTTTTTTGTACTTGAAAATATTAATAGAAGAAATAATCAATGCAAAACCAATAAATAAAGTTGCAAATTTTGAAAAATCTAAAAATTGAATAGGAAAGAATTGTTGCAAGACACTAACCTGTTCTAAAGGCACAGGTCCTAATACAGATATGACATTAATCAATCCGCTTGCAAAGATCAGTAAGCTCAGAAAAAATCTCAGCATAAGGTATTTTTACCCAGTATGCTTACTGATGCACCCAATTTCTTGAGAGTCTAAAAGCAAAAAAAGTAGAGATTATGACAATCAAGAATAAAAACCAAGCAAGAGCGCTTGCATAGCCCATAGCAAAATCATCAAAAGCACTCTGGTAGATATAAAGGCTTAAAAACATAGTTGAGTTTTGCGGGCCTCCCCCTGTCATGACATAAGCAGGTACAAAATACTGAAAAACTTGAATAATACCAATGATGACATTGAAAAAAATAGTTGGAGATAGCATTGGCAACGTAATGTGCCAGAATTTTTGCCAGTCACTAGCACCATCGATCTCTGCTGATTCATACAAAGAGTCTGGGATATTTTGCAAGCCAGCTAGATAAATAAGCATGGGATTACCCAATGACCAAAAACTCATAACAACTAGAGCTGGTAAAGCCAGGTTTTTATCAGTAAGCCAGGCTGGTTCTTTAAAAATCCAAGTCCAGACTATGCTTGTTGCCACCAAAGGAACTATTGATGGTAAGTAGAGACAAATACGGTAAAAACTTTGTGCAATGATATTTTGCTTGAGTAAAATAGCAAGCAAAATCGCTAAAACTGTTCCAAGGGGCAAGCTAATGGCAGCAAAGCTCAAAGTGACTTTCAAAGATGTCCATAAAGCAGGATCAATGAGCATCTCTTGATAGTTAGCAAGTCCTCTAAAAACAGGTTGGTTAAGTCCGTCGTACTTTGTAAAAGATATCAATAAACTAGCAAGCGTAGGCCCAGCTAAAAAAAGCAAAAAACCTATGGTCCAGGGTGCTAGAAAAACAAAAATCACTAGAACAAGTTTAGCTAGCTGCAGTAAGCCAGTCAGTAATGGTGTACTCAGTAGCTTCTCTGTTTGCTCTTGCAATAGAGTCAGTAAGCGGTATTTCTTTAGGACATGCTTTAACGCATTCTTGTGCGTTACCACAATTGTTCAAACCATTTTGGACAAGTGCTTTTGTTCTGTCGTTTTTGGTGCTCTTACCATTAGGGTGAGAGTTGAATAAAACTGCTTGTGAAATTGCCTGCGCGCCAATGAAGCCGTTATCGTTAGTCCATTGCGGGCAAGCTTCAAGACAACAACCACAAGTCATACAACGGCTTAAAGTGTAGTTTTGTTCTTGTAGTTCTTGGCTTACTTTAGGGCCTTCACCTAGGCTGTAAATTCCATCAACTTGAACCCAAGCTTTAACTTTCTTGAGGTTCTCAAACATATTAGATCTATCTACAACCAAGTCTCTTTTCACTGGAAATTTAGACATTGGCTCAAGCGTAATAGGCTGAGGTAGTTGATCCACCAAAGCTGTACATGCTTGTCTGACTTTACCGTTGACGAGCATAGTACAAGAACCGCAAACTGCTTCAAGACAAGCTGATTCAAAGTTAACGGGCTCCGTTGCACAGCCTTCTGTTGTACATGGGTATCTGCGAGTTTCCATCAGCAGGGTGGTAACATTCATACCTTCCTGATGCGGCACTTCGAATTCTTCGTAGTAAGGGCTTGTTTCAGGGCTTTCCTGACGCTTTACTTTGAACTTAACTGTTTTTTCACTAACTTCTTTTGTCATAAGGTATATAGAATTATATACCAATTGATATCATGAGTCCTTTAAAGCTTTGAAAAGCTTGCAGAAATCGTGGGTAAAGCTAAGAAAAAAATCAAAAAGAAGAAAGCTGAGCAAAATTTAGATAAAACAAAATCGGGTTCAGCGACAGTCGCGCGCAATAAAAAGGCGGGCTATGACTTCCACTTGGGCAAAGATATTGTCGCGGGTTTAGTCCTGACGGGACCTGAAGTAAAGTCTGTGCGTGCTGGTCATCTGCAGCTCAAAGGTGCCTATGCCAAAATTATCGATGATGAGGTTTGGTTGTTTAATTGCCATATCTCGGAATATAAACACGCTGGTTATGTCAAACAAGACGCAGACCGTGTCAAAAAATTACTTCTAAACCGCTATGAGATAGATCGGCTCAAAGCCGATATTCAGCTTAAAAATCAGACCTTGGTTTGTAGCAAAATTTTCTTTAAACAAAATCGAGCAAAAGCTCTTTTGCATCTTGCCGATGGCAAAAACAAAGGCGATAAGCGAGCAGACTTGAAACGCAAACAACAAAACTTGGATGTTAAAAGAGCTTTAAAGGATTACTAGTCTGCTAAAATCCCAAGCATGATTTTAAAAGACAAAGTAGCAATTATTACTGGTGGGACTCGCGGTATTGGTAAGGGGATAGCCCAGCTTTTTGCAGAGCAAGGAGCAAAAGTCGTTATTACTGGGCGTGGTGAGAATCACGAAACTGCAAATGACAATATCGAATATATGCAGTGCTCACTTACAAATGAAAATGGTGTTAACAAAAAAGCTATTGAACATTTGATAAAGGCAGTACAAGAGAAGCATGGACGCATTGATATTCTCATCAATAATGCTGGTATTACCCGAGATACTTTATTCTTGCGTATGAAAGAAGATGATTGGAACTCTGTCATAGACACCAATCTAAACGCGATTTATTACTTAACACAACCAGTAATAAAAATTATGTCCAAGCAAAAATCGGGTGCCATCATTAATATGACAAGTGTTGTTGGGCTTCATGGTAACCCAGCTCAAGTCAATTACTCTACAACTAAGGCTGGCCTGATTGGTTTTACTAAGGCTTTAGCTAAAGAATATGGACGCAGAGGTATTAGGGTAAATGCTATTGCTCCAGGCTTTATTGCTACTGAGATGACCGATGAGTTGCCTGAAGAAACTAGAAATAAATATAAAGAAAACATCCCGCTTGGTGACTTTGGTTCGGTCAAAGATATTGCAGATGCTGCTTTATT
>CAWUIS010000086.1:0-7635 GCA_963922625.1 uncultured Candidatus Melainabacteria bacterium
CGCACATAAGTTACTTTTGCTGGGTCTGGTGCTGGCGGCTTGATTTTTTCTGGTGCAAACCACTCGTTCCAGCTATCAAAATCTTCTTTGAGGTCTTCAACAAAGTCAGAAAAGCGTCTCCAAAGCTTAGTGAGATAGTCTATAAAACCGAAAATCTCTTCTTCGCTGAACTCGTCATCGTCAATGGCACCAGCTTTTTTGAGCTTACCTAGCCTACGACGTCTGCGGCGTCTTTGTTGACCGCCCCTTCCTTCTCTGTCTTTAAAAGGATCATGGGCAGAGAAGTCATCACTACGGTAATCTTCAAGATACTCTGCCTCACGATCGCCCTCCAACTGTTCTGCAGGTGTTTCTAAATCAAACTGGTCAGATTCCTCTGCAATGCTAGCTTTATTTGCAGAGTCTACGGTATCTGAGCTATTAGGATTTAGCTTTGCAGATCTAAACCTTTGAGCTCCAGCGACAGCGTTGACGCTAAAGTCATCAATATTAGAATTTGTCGAAACTGTCGACACTATTTGCAATCCTCTTAACCACTAAATATTATAACAATAAAGAGATAATAAAGTGGTATTTACGAATTAGAATCTTAGCATTTTCGCTCTGCTAACGTCAATGCCAGGTCTAGTTTTTATGGATAGTTTTTTAAAATTTATCTAATTTTCAATAAGCACTTAAGCTGCAAGTAATTCATCACCAGCTTCATTGCCTTTGGCTGCCAGTAGGCTAAATAAGCCTGCTTTATTAATTTTCATTGCTTTATGGTATTCATCAATATTAGTAAAAGGACCTTTAACGTCGTATCTTTCAACATTAAATTTTGAAATTGCTTTGGCTTCAGCTTCACTGATGGTGTGTTTTTGCTCTTCTTGAATTGATTGAGTTGTAGTTTTGATACTTGCTCTGTGCTCAGCTACTTTAATACCTGAGCTTTGAGTTGATTGAGCCATTGCTTGATCAACTTGATCTAAAGCTTGATCGATGACTCTGATGTCTTCAATCAAACCCTCTTGAACACTGGCTTCGCGCTTCTGAAGTAAATCTTCTCTAAGTTTCTCTAGCTGGCCGGCCGGGCCATTACCTTGGTGTGCTTGAAGATTTTGATTGTGTACATTATTGTTCACGACTTTAGATTAGCAGTATTGGATTAAAGCGAGATTAAGAGCTTAATACCTACGAGCGGCGTTGAAGATGTTCTCACCAAAAATATTACAAACAATATCGGTCATCCACTCGGCGGTCTCGCCTTTTTTATCCCAAGCTTCCCGGCTAGGACAGTGCTCGACTATATCAAATGATTTCAATTTTCCGCTGCGACGAAGAAGTACATCAATTTCGCGGGCAATAGTAAGGGCTTCCCTGTAATTTAATTGCCCTAAAGAGTAATTAGAGACCCCACTCAGATCTAAAGAATTAACATCCCAGATGATATGGATATGTTCGAATTTGTCCAAATAGTCTATGGCTTCTCTGATAACTGGCCTTGCACCAAGCTCATCAATATCCTGCATCGTATAGAACTTATGTTCATCAAAGTCTTGAGCTGATCTGTGATTTACACCGATATGTACTATGTTTGATTTATTTAAAACAGGGCTTGGTGAATTTCTAAATTGTACTAAGCTGGCAAAGCAACCATAGGGGCCTGGATCAGCTTGAGTAAGGGCGGTATAAGTCATTCGGTTAGCATTCCAGCTCTTGGTCACCTCAGGTGAGCTGTTGCAAAGGTGGTTGTTAATCCAGATGATGGCTAAGTTGTCAGAGTATTTTTCACCATAAAACTCTCTGGCGCCATGAATAGAGCCAATAGACAAAGACGCGTCTCCACCTAGGGTAAGTGGGATATTGCCATTTTTGAGGGATGCTTGAACCGTATCTGCAAGCCAGTTGTTTACAGTTAAAATCGCATCACAGTTTCTAATATGTTTTCGAGATTCTTGTACTTCAAAGGGGCCTAAAGAGGGTGGCAGGATTTCATGGGCATGTTGACCAATCGCTTCTAGGCGTTTTACGATCTCCTGTTCTGTAAGCAGGGCGTGGGCTCCCTCTTGAGCAAGATTGTCTGTGCCTCCAAAACCCCAAGGAGAGACTATTAAGTCTATATTGGGGCTTTGAAAATGCGTATAACGCTGTTGACTGACAGTTTGAGTTTTAGGCATGTATAATGTGATTATATGGCAATTGCGGATCAGGATATTGGAACTGGCTTAAAAACTGAAGAATTATTGATTAATATGGGTCCTCAACACCCGTCTACTCACGGTGTTTTGAGGCTCAAGATTACAACTCAAGGTGAAATCATTAAAACCTGTGAGCCTGTAGTTGGTTACCTTCACAGAGGAATGGAGTGGCTTGGACAGAATAGAAACTTTGTCCAGTATCAGGCTTTGGTTGATAGGGTTGACTACCTTGCTGGTATGTCTGACAGCCATGCCTACGTGATGTCTGTTGAAGATATTGCTGGTTTAAAAGTGCCCCAAAGAGCTGAATACCTTAGAGTCCTAGTAGGAGAACTCAACCGAATTTGTTCGCATCAACTAGCAATCGGCATTTTTATGCTTGATCTTGGTGCCATGATGGGCTTTCCTTTTTATGCTTTTAGAGATAGAGAGTCTATCCTTGAACTTTTAGAAGAAATTTCGGGTCAACGTATGATGTTCAACTACATGCGTATTGGTGGTGTGCATAAAGACATGCCTGAAGGTTGGCTTAGTAAAGTTGAGGCTTTGGTCCAAGATAGACTTTTTGCTTACACTGATGAGTACGAGGATATAATCACTAATAATCCTATTGTCAAGGCTCGTTGCCAAGGGGTTGGTGTTATTGCGCAAAAAGACGCTATTGAGTGGGGATTAACCGGTCCTAATTTGAGAGCATCAGGTCATAAATATGACGTGCGCCGTGATAAGCCTTACTCGGCATATGAAGAATTTGATTTCGATATCATCACCCATGAAGATAGTGATGTTTTTGCTCGTTATAAGGTCAGAGTTCTTGAGATTCGTGAATCTTGTAAAATCATTTTGCAAGCTATTAAAAAACTCCGCGAGTTACCGGGTGGTGAGCGCGCTCAGGCTCAGACAGAACTACAAGCTAAGAAAATTTTACCTGGCTTTAAAGCTCCTGCTGGAGAGACTTACCAGTGCGTTGAGTCTCCACGTGGTGAGCTGGGTGTGCATTTAATTACCGATGGTACTCAAGTGCCTTATAGAATTAAATGGCGTTCACCAAGCTGGTTTCCTACTGGATTTTTACCAAAACTTGCTGAAGGTGCTCCTGTTGCTGATGTTGTTGCTGTTTTCTCGTCATTAGATGTAATTCTTCCTGACGTTGACAGATAAAATGTCATTGTGAGTTTAGTTTGGCAATCCAGAAACTTTTAATTGGCTTAGGAAATCCAGGTCCAGACTACGATTGGACTCGCCATAATATTGGTTTTGAAGCGATTGAAGCTTTTTGTAAAAAGTATAATATTGCTTTAAAGAAAGAAAAAAAGTTTGAAGCAATATTGGCTCAAGCTGAACTTCAACTTGATTATCAAATTCAAAAAAAAATCAAACGCGAACAAGTCAAAGAGACTATTACTGAAACCAAATCAAAACAACTCAAGATTTTAGTAGCAATGCCCCTAACCTATATGAATAACTCTGGCAGGTCTATCAAAAAAATCTTAGATTACTACAAAATCGAAAATGAGAACCTGATGATTGTTCACGATGATGTCTCTTTAGATACCGGTAAAACTCGTTTTGCTTTTAACCGTGGAGCTGGAGGTCAGCATGGCATTGAAGATACAATAGAGCGCCTCGGAGGTGTAAAAAATTTCCATCGGCTCAAACTTGGAGTAGGACCTGATCCTGGTGGTGATAAACGAAATAAATACGTAGTCAGTCGCTTCCCAAAAGTTCAAAATGAGATTGTAGAAGCGATGATTTTAGATTCTATATTTTTACTTGAGTCTTGGTTGCTTGAAGAAGATCATCAGCAATTGAGTTTTCCTGCAAGTCTTTAGACTAATTTCAAAATATTAGTAGCATCAGCAGCTTTTTCAAAGTCATTGAGCTTTTTATAAATTGCAATAAGGTTTCTAATGCACCTTGCAATAATTAAGTGATCTTCAATTGGATCTAGATAGTCTTCGCGCCAGTAAACATTAAGCTCTTGTGCACGAGCGATGCATTCTTCTTTGGTAACTTCTCGTCCTGCAAAAAAAGGATCTATCAACAAGTCATTGAACTGGACTACAAAGTGTCCTGGTGTACCAACTCCACTTAAATCAAGACCAAGTCTTCTTGCTACCAGCAAATAGAGGCAGGAGAGCATTATAGGATTGCCCGCTTTGGTCTCAATGACAGTGTGAATAAAGTTGTTGTCCAGATTGTAATAATCAGCTTGGTTGCCTACATAGCCTTCTTCAAAAAATAAGACTTGGTTGATAGCATCGATTACCTTCTCGGGTGCGTCTGCTGGTGAGCATTTCTCTGTAACTCTATCAGCGTAGCTATCTAAAATTGCTTGGTATCTATCAACTAAGATTCCTGGAGTTCTTAATCTTGAAAGCAAAAACAGACCTGTCTCTAGATCGCAGTCTTTTTTCCATGCTTGAATTTGATCACCAAGACTTTTATTGGAGATGTAGTACCAATTATCGACAAGCTGTTCATTGGCTGAATCCTCAATGATTTTGTCGATATAGCGTAAGGAAAAATCATCAAGTTGATTTACTTGTTTTGCTATTAGGTTTAAAGTTCTTTTTTCTGAATCTTCTAGAAGGCTTACAAAGGCTTGTATTTCTCTATCTGAAAGTTGTTTTTTATCGTTGAGCATAGTTGCCATACATAAATAATACAATAGACTTGCTCTCAAGACTCAAAATAGACTCCAAAGATCCGGGTAAAATGATTTAGTGAAAGAAATTTATAAAGATACTCTAGATTTAAATCATGGCTCTAAAAGCTTTTATTCTCTGAAAAAAGCTGCTGAAAAACACGGTGATCTTTCAAAACTTCCAGTTAGTTTAAAGATTGTGCTTGAGGGTATGCTCCGCAACCTAGATGGTAAAAAAATTCGTCAAGAAGATATTGAAAACCTGGTCAAATACAATCCGGCTCAACCAGAAAAAGGTGAAGTACCGTATTCGCCTGCTAGAGTTGTTTTACAAGATTTTACTGGGGTGCCTTTGTTTGTTGACTTGGCTGCGATGCGAGATGCTGCTAAAGATGCTGGGCTTGAAGCAAAAAAAATCAATCCATTAGTGCCTTTGGATTTAGTTATCGATCACTCAGTGCAGGTGGATAGCTTTGGTGAAGCTGATTCTGCAGAGCATAATGAGAAGCTTGAGTTTGAAAGAAACAACCAAAGATTTCAATTTTTAAAATGGGCACAACAAGCTTTTGATCAAACCAGAATAGTGCCTCCTGGTTTTGGCATTATTCACCAGGTCAATATGGAATACTTAGCTGATGTAGTTATAGAGCGTAATGGTGAGCTTTTGTTTGATACCTGTGTCGGTACTGACTCACATACCACCATGATTGATGGGCTTGGTGTTTTTGGCTTTGGTGTTGGTGGTCTTGAAGCTGAAGCGGCTATGCTAGGTCAACCTGTCACTATCCCAACTCCAGAAGTCATCGGAGTGCAGCTTAGTGGTAATTTAGACGTCGCGGTTACTGCAACAGATCTTGCACTTTACGTGACAGAGTTTTTACGCAAATACGGAGTCATTGGTAAGCTAGTTGAATTCTATGGTGAAGGTTGCAGATCACTTACCCTTGAGGAAAGAGCCACTGTATCAAACATGTGCCCTGAATACGGAGCTACCGTTGGTATGTTTCCTGTTGATGATGAGGTTTTGAATTATCTACGCCGAACTGGACGTAAGGAAAATCATATTAAAGCTGTTGAAGCTTATTTCAAAGCTCAAGGGGTTTGGGGTATTGAGCGCAATGCAGAGTCTTTTACTAAGGTCTATGAGATCAACTTAGCTGAAATTCAGCCTTCTGTTTCAGGTCCGCGTCGTCCACAAGACCGTATTGATTTTTATGATATTAAAAATAAATTTGCTGAAGCACTAAGGAAACCAAGTGCTGAACATGGATTGGAAATAAAAGATGAGCCTACCAACCACGGTGATATTCTTATTGCTGCAATTACTAGTTGTACTAATACTTCAAATCCTGCAGTAATAATAGCTGCTGGTTTGCTTGCTAAAAAAGCTATTGAAAAAGGTCTTAGTATAGGTGCTAAAGTCAAAACTTCTCTAGCTCCTGGCTCGCAGGCGGTGCGTGAATATTTAGAAAGAGCTGGTTTGTTAGAGCCACTCAAACAACTAGGTTTTAATATCGTTGGCTATGGATGTACAACTTGCATTGGTAATTCTGGACCTCTTTCAGATGCTGCTATGGAAGCAGTGAATGCTAACCCAGAGAAGGGCTTTGCAAGTGTGCTTTCTGGTAATAGAAATTTTGATGGCAGAATTAGCCCATATATCAAAGCAAACTTTTTGATGTCACCACCACTTGTTGTTGCCATGGCGCTTAAAGGCAATATGAACTGGGATCCAGCTAATGAACCAATTCAAGAAGGTGTCATGCTCAAAGATATTTGGCCAAGCAAAGAAGAAATTAAAGCTGTAATAAACCAAGTCATGGATCCACTAATGTATGAAAATATTTATAATAAGGTCTCTCAAGGTACTGATCTTTGGAACTCAATTGAAGCTGGAAGCGGTGATATCTATGCCTGCGATGAAGCTAATACTAATATCCAAAAGCCTCCTTATTTTGAAGGCTTTAAATTAACGAGTGACTCTATTGATGATATAGAAGCAACTCGCTGCCTTTTGAGTCTTGGTGATTCAATCACGACAGATCATATTTCACCAGCGGGTGCTATTGCGGCAGATTCAGATGCTGCTAAGTATCTCAATGAGCAAGGTGTTGAAAACAAAGATTTTAATAGCTATGGCTCACGTCGTGGTAATGACAGGGTCATGACAAGAGGTACTTTTGCGAATATTCGTTTGAGTAATTTATTGGTGCCTGGTAGCTCTGGACCTAGAACAAAATATTTTGACGGCAGTAAAAATGTTTCTGATTCTGAAGAGATGTCTGTTTTTGAGGCCTCATTGAAATATGCAGAGCAAGCCAAAAATTGTGTCGTTTTTGCAGGTAAACTTTTTGGTAACGGTAGCTCTCGTGATTGGGCAGCAAAGGGACAGAAGTTACTCAGAGTGAGAGCTGTTATTGCTGAGTCCTTTGAAAGAATTCACCGCTCTAATTTAATTGGTATGGGGATTTTACCAGTAGAGGTTAATGGCAAAGTACTAGCAGAAAATGGTCTTGATGGTTCTGAGGAATTTAGCTTGCTAGGCTTAGATAACAATTTAAAGCCTTACCAAGATATAACAATTCGAGCTCAAAAGCTTGAGGGCTCTCAGGTTGATATTCCAGCGCGGATTCTTTTGCAGACACCTATTGAGATTGAGTACTATAGGCATGGTGGAATTTTGCAGTATGTCCTGAGACAGATGGCAAAAGAAGCGGTTGCAAGCCTATAACCCGGGGCCGCGTCTTCCGTTTTCACGTTCACAACATATCATGCGATTTGCCATTGGAGAGCTTAACAATAACGACG
>CAWUIS010000087.1:0-7634 GCA_963922625.1 uncultured Candidatus Melainabacteria bacterium
GGTGCGTAATGTACAAAGCCCAGCATCCTTACAAGAGCAAAAGCTGCAACTACAACAGCCTCATTAACATCTTGAAATAAATCTTGACGATAAAGATTTACAAACAGCTCCACTACTGCGCTCCCACTGAGTCTTTAAGTTTGAGTATAGAATCACTCAAACTCTTTCTAGCTTTTCTTCTTGGTTTCTTAACAGATGTATCTTTTTTAGTACTAGGCTTTGTAATAGCTTCAGAAGCGGGCTTTAGAGGCTGCGCCTTAGGCGATGACTTTAAAGGCTGTTGCTTAGGAGATGGATTTAAGGGCTGAGCTTTGATTTGTTTATTAACAGTTCTGGTTTGTTGCTTTTGTGGAAGAGCGAGCTTTTCAGGCTGAGCACCGCTATTGATATCAACAATATCAGGATCACTCAGCACACCACCTGAGTACCGAGTCTTAGCTTTACTTGGATCAAGATCCTCTTCTTGTGAGGGTGGAGCTATCACTGGCGGTAAAGGCATAACTTCTTCTTCTCCACCGACAGGAACACTTAGAAAATTTTGCCGAGGTTTGATATAAGTTCCGAGAGTAGGTATCAAATTAAATGCGTGCTCAACACTCTTTAAGGTATATTGGCGCATATACTGAAACATGGCAAAACCAAAAATAATCAAAGCCAAAAATAGACCAATAACTTTCACTGCAGAGCCTAGAGTTTGCTCTTGAACTTGAGTTGCAGCTTGAATAACCCCAATAATAAGACCTAAGCCAGCTGCAAGCACCACTAAAGGACCTGAAATAAACAGTATGGTAAAAATCCCTTCTCTAACTGCGTATGGCATCCAATCCATAAAGACCTCTAATTAAAGCTCTGAGCTAATCCTTTTACAATCAAATCCCAGCCATCAATAGCAACAAACATCATAATTTTAAAAGGTAAGGATACTATCGTTGGAGAAAGCATGATCATACCTAAAGCAAGTAAAATATTTGCAACAATCAAGTCAATAACTAGAAAAGGTATGAATACCAAAAAACCAATCTGAAATGACTTTCTCAATTCACCTAATAAATAAGCTGTGCCTAATTCTCTTGCCTTAACTTCATCAGGTTTTTTTGGAAATGGCTGCCTTGATAGTTGATAGAAAAATTTTAAATCCTTAGTCTCAACATTGCGCATCATATGACCCGAGAGTATGCTGTAGGTTTTATCCAATGCCGGTGCCAACTGCATTTCACTATTAGCAAGTGGGATGAGTGCCTCATTATTGATTCTTTGTAATTCTGGACCAAGAACATAACCAGTCAAAATCAAACTCAAGCCAACTAAAACGAGAGTAGGCGGAGAATTTTGTGTACCCAGTGCTTGTCTCATCAATGACAAAACCAAAATGATACGCAAAAAAGGAGTCATGCTGACAATCATGAGTGGTAAAAAACTCAACATGAAGAGCAAGCCAACAATTTGGATGCTTGGTTCTAAATCTGGTAATAAGTTGGTAAGAGAACCCATTTATATTTTTATTCCACCTTCAACAGAGTCTATGAATATAGCTCTCTATAAATCCAATAATTATTGAGAACCTTTTTAACATAATTGCGAGTCTCATCATAAGGTATACGTTCTACTATCTCATCAGCATCAAAATTTTTATATCTTCGTTTCCACTGCTTGACTACCACAGGACCAGCGTTGTAAGAAGCAATAGCAAAAATCATATTATTATCAAACTTCGCAAAAACTTTTTCCATATATTTAATTCCAAGTTTGACATTAATTTCTGGATTGGTTAAATCTCCTTTGCTTGGTATTGGCATTTTCAAAGATCTTGCTAAAGATCTTGCAGTATAAGGCATTAATTGCATCAAACCAACAGCTCCAACTTTACTGCGGATAGCAGTCTGATAACGAGATTCTTGCCTCACTAAAGAGTGAGCAATCATAGGGTCTATCTTCAAATTTGAACCGATCTCATCTGCAATCAAATCTCCATAAGCTAAAGGATAAGCATATTGATACTTAATACTTTGCTTATCAATATCTTGATTTTTTGGCAAAGAAAAATATGCCGTACTGATAGCCTTCAAAGCATTACCAGACTTTGCATACAACCACATCTCTAAGTTTTTATCTGGCTCGAGTTGCTTGTTTTGCATTTGTTTCAGAAGAAAATCATACTGAGCGATTTTACTAAGCTCCAAAACATCAGCCCCAAATTTTTGCTTGAGCTCTTTATCACTATAAGGTGGCTGCCAGTCCCAGTCAGGGAAGCTCATAAATTCATTAGCATCAGGCAATTTATACCAATCAGATTTCTTGTCGATAATTTGCTGAGCCCTAAAGCTATAGTAACTTTTGGGGTGAGCCAAAATCAAATTATTATAAATCTCAAAAGCATCATCAAGACTAAACTCTTCTCTTTGGTCAAGTTTTTTTTGCTCTTCTGAGTTAGCTTCATAACTATCTTCTGGCTTTGGTGCCATCTTTATGTGAATCTTGCCAGCCCAAAATGCAACCATTGGATGTGAGCTTGTGTCTGTATATTCTAGCCAATGCATCTTAGCGAGCTCTAAAGCACGATGATAATTTTTACGCAAATATTCTTTCCAAAAAACCCTTGCTAGTGATTCACCGGCATATTTACTATCAGGAAATTCTTGAAAAACTTTGGTGTAGTCAGATTTTGATTTAGTTCTGCGTGCAAGCTCCCAAGCAATTTTGCTTTGAGCAATTTTCATTTGCGGATTCAAGACTTTAAGATGCGCTATATCAGTATATTTAGATCCTAAGTCACAAAGCAAGTCAATAGCAGCAATAGCCTTTTTCTCGTCTTCAAGCTTTGGTAAAAACTTCATCAAAAAATTAACAGCAGCAGATTTCTTTTTGGATTCAAGCAGGGACTTGGCGTACTCGATGATATAAAGATCCGGTTTATCAAAATCAAAGTTGAAAAACTTAAGTGCTTCTTGGTAATTCTCACTGTAGTAATGAGCAAGTCCAATATAGTTAGTCAGCTTAGAATAGCTTGCCTGATCTTCTGGAGGCTTAGACAAAATACTTTGAACCACTAGTGCAGATAGCCCACCATTGGCAGCATTTACTAAATAACGAGAAAGTCTTTTTTGCTGCTCCTCCTTATCAGAACTTAAATTAGCAAGGTAGTAATCAGCCCCCAAGTCATATTCAGAGCCAGGAAAAGATTCCTGCACAATAGCAAAAGTTTTAGTAGCATCATCAAACAAGCTTTGACGTGCGTAAGATTTTGCAAGCTCATAAACAAACTTTGGCTGAGATGGGTAATTCTTGGTCAAGAAATTCAAATCCTGCACCACAGTTGCTTCTAAACCAATTTTCTGAGCCAGCTGCACGCGCCGAAAGCGAGCATACTGCGGTAAATAATCATCACTAATTTCATAAGCTTTAATAAAAGCTAGAGCAGTTTCACCAACTCTCTCATAAAAATCACTCAGAAGAAAGTTTTTGCGATTTTCATATAGCTTAGGCAGAGCAGCAAAGTTTTCTAAAACACCGATTGTTTTCTTAGGTTCATCTTTATAGTACTCAATTGCCTCCAACATAGCAGACTCAAGTTCCTGTGACTGAGTTTGATTGAGCTGCGGGTAATCTGTCTCTTCTTTGTATGTGGCATAGACTAAAAATACCGAAGCTGTAATCACAAAAACAGAAAGGACAAGAAATGAAATCAAAAAAATCTTTGATCTAGTAATAATGTATAGTTTTTCTTGAATAGCTTTTAAGTCAAAGACAGGTGGACTTTCTTTTGATTCTTCTGCTTCTTGTTTTTTAGCAGCAAGTTTTAATGCTTGCTCAGCTGTTTCATGAGCAGTGCTTTCTTTTTTTTCTTCATTCGGCTCTATCGCTTCGTTTTCAGCCACAAATGTATTATGTCATGGAAACTGAATTCACTAGTTGCCCGCAGGCAGCGTTGATGTCATGACCGCGTTCTTTACGTATAGTGACAGTTTTACCCTTTGATGCTGATTCTAAAGCCTCTTTAAACCTATAAGCCTGATTATTAGAAGATCTTTGAAAAGGATCCTTAACATCAGTAGCATTGTAAGGAATCAAATTGATATTACAATGCAAGTGTTTCACCAGCTCCCCAAGAGCTTTTGCTTTTTCCACACTATCATTGAGCTGGTCAATGAGAATATACTCGATAGTAACTCTTCTACCAGTTTTTTCAGCAAAAAAGTCCATCGCTTCGATTGTTTCAAACACTGGCCATTTTTTGTTAATTGGCACCAAAAAATCACGTCCTTCATCGTTTGGATCGTGCAAGGAAAGAGCTAGAGTAATCTGCAAGCCCTCTTCAGCAAGTATATGAATTTTGGGTATGACACCACTTGTAGAAACTGTAATATGACGCACACCAATACCAACATGCTCTCGCATCATATGGATAGACTCGAGCATTTCGTCATAATTGTTCAGAGGTTCTCCTTGTCCCATGTAAACGATATTGTCAATACGCTCACCAGAAAGATTTTGCATAAACAAAACTTGCTCTATGATTTCTGCTGCTTTGAGATTTTTTTTAAAACCTAGAGTACCTGTAGCACAAAAAGGGCAGCCCACAGCACAACCAACTTGTGAGCTGATACAAGCAGAGACACTATCTCTATCTTCAAAAAACATCAAGACCGATTCAATTTTGTCACCAGCTTCGGTCTCAAACAAAAACTTTTGTGTAGCATCCTTACTAATTTCCCTAGTAACTAGTTTCAGCGAGCCAACTTGAATATCCAGTGCTTGAAGTTTTTCACGGCTGGGTTTTGACAGGTCAGTAAATTTGTCAAAATCTCTTTCAGACTTTGTATATATCCATTTATAAATTTGTTTTGCTCTAAATTTTTCCAGACCAAGTTCTAGACAAAGCTCTTCAAGCTCAGTTTGATTCAAGCCAATTAGTGTTTTAGATTCTGCTTTTTGATTTGACAAAACTATAAAAGCTCTATGAAAGTCTATGCATTTCTAAGAAAAAGTTCTTTTGCAATAATCAACCTTTGTATCTGTGAAGTACCTTCATAGATTTGAAAGATTTTAGCATCACGCATTAGCTTCTCAACCGGGTACTCTTTTGAATAACCATAGCCACCATAGACTTGCACAGCATTGGTCGCAGACTCCATAGCAGCATCTGCAGCAAAACCCTTAGCAAAAGATGCAATCTTAGTATTTCTAGTACCTGAATCAATGATGCAAGCAGATTTTTGCGTCATCAACCACGCTGCCTCATATTTCATCGCCATTTCTGCCACCATAAAGCTCACAGCCTGATGCATCGCAATAGGAACACCAAAACTCTGTCTTTCCATAGCGTATTGCTTTGAGTACTCCATTGCAGCTCTAATAATGCCGCAAGCACCTGCAGCGACACCAGGACGGGTTTTGTCAAAAGCACCCATAGAAATCTTAAAGCCCTGACCTTCTTCACCTAAAAGATACTTAGCTGGTATTTTCACATCCTCAAAAGTCACAGAATGCGTTGAACTTGCTCTCTGTCCCATCATATCTTCTTTTTTATTGACAGTAACACCAGGTAAATCTGCAGGCACGACAAAGCTTGACAGCCCTTTGTGAGCCTGACTAGCATCGGTCATGGCTAGTACATAAAACCACTTTGCATATTTAGCGCCGGTAATCCATTGCTTGTTGCCATTAATAATATACTCATCGCCAACCTTTTTAGCACTTGTTTTCACACCAGCCACATCAGACCCGCAACCTGGCTCAGTTACACAGTAAGAAGCAAATTGCAGCTCTTCCATCATTGGTGCTAAAAATTCTTTGTTGACTTCTTCATTTTTTGCTACCAACAAAGGAGCAGCAGCTAGCATATTTGCACCCAAGGCAGTTGAAATACCAGTACAAGCACTACCCAAAGCTTCAGCAATGAGGCATTCTTCCAATACTCCCAGTTCTAAGCCGCCAACATATTCAGGGAAACCAGGATTCATCAAACCTAACTCAAAAGCTTTTTGGCCAATCTCAAGCGGAAATTTTGAGTCTCGGTCGTGCTCCTCAGCCTGAGGTTTTATTTCTTTCTCAGCAAATTCCTTTGCCATTTTGTATAAATCGTTTTGTTCGTCTGTTAACTCAAAATTTAAAGCCATATATTATAAGATTATTCCTAAATGGACTTAGTTCCTATCAACAATCAAAACCTTATCTTACTTGAATCTGTAGATTCTACCCAGGAAGAAGCTAAACGGCTAATTAGCTCTGGGAAAATCAAGGACAACAGCATCATCATTGCTGAAGAACAAAGTGCTGGTAAAGGTAGCTATGGTAAATCTTGGGCTTCACCAAAAGCTTGCGGACTTTATATGACCACAGTACACAAAATTGAGTTCAAAATTAATAACAATTTTGCTGAGAATTTTAGTGCTGCAAGTGCAAGGCTTTTAATTCAATGTCTTGAAGCTGAATTCTCGGGTTGTAATTTTGTTCATAAACCAATCAACGATGTTTATTATGACGGAAAAAAACTCGCTGGCATTTTAGTTGAAAGCATAGAGAGTAATGGTCAAAGCTATGTTCTAACTGGCATTGGTGTCAATTTAAAAAAATCAAAGCTACTCATTAAGGAAGCTTTGCCTGGGCCTCCCAAAGCTCCAGCTATATCCCTAGAAGAAATAATTAGTAAGGATAAACAAGTGGACAAATTTAAAATTGCTTACTCTGTCAAAGCAAAAATTAAGGATTTCTTGTTAAATAACAGCTTTTAGATGAGCTTGGATTGTTTATAATTGTCATTCCATAGTTATCCCAAGTAACTATTTGGTTCGATCCTTAGTATTTTAGATCGGGATGTGGCTCAGCTTGGTAGAGCGCTTCGCTTGGGACGAAGAGGTCCCAGGTTCAAATCCTGGTATCCCGACCATTTAAAATAAAAGACCTCCGCGCAAGTGGGGGTCTTTTATTTTTATGCTGGATTTGAGACTTGAACCTGAGACCTCTTCCTCTCAAGCTAAAAGTGCTCTACATACAAGAGTCGCTTCATAAGAGTCGCTCCTAAAAATTGCTTCAATTTTAATACACATCATTCAAATATATCTGCTCTAAATCAATATGATATTATTTTCATCGCCAAGCGAGATCTCAGATAAAATCTCAGGCATTAAGTAAATGCAAACCTTTAACCGAAAAGCAGTTGTTGGACCACCAGACTTAATAGCTCAAATTCAAAGTTTTGTTGCAAAAACTCAAGGAGCTGCGCTATCACAAAATGATATTGCTAAACAACTTTCTCGATCTCCCTCTTTAACAATTGGTTCAGGAGGAATGCAAGCTCTGACAGATGGAGCTAAGTTTGCAAATAAGCACGAGGCTCGTCATGATCAACAAGAAGCCGTAACAAGAATCATTAGAGGCTTTGCTGAGCAAAGTAGCCGCATCGATAAACGAGGTAAGTTAATTATTCCTCCTGGTGGTGGCAAAACTTATACTTCTCTTTTAGTTCAAGAGGCTTTAAACAATAGGGATGGAGCCAAGACTACTATTTACCAAGCACCGAGTCTTGGGCTTTTGATCAAAGCAAAAAAAGAGTGGACTGAACAAGAGCAAAAGGCTTCTAACTACCTCTTTGTGTGTGGGGATCAGGAAATAGATGAGTTTCGGTATAAGCATCC
>CAWUIS010000088.1:0-7627 GCA_963922625.1 uncultured Candidatus Melainabacteria bacterium
ACGTTTGCTTTTTCGTCCCGCCATGAATTGTAATTTTCAAAAATTTTCAAAGAATGTTAAATTAGCTCTTGCAAACTTTTATATTTTCTGTTTATAATGGTCTTTCGCTATGAATGAAAATCAACAGAGAATTTTTGTAATTGATGATGATCCAGCAATCCTTGAGCTTGTTACATCAAATTTGGAGATGCAGGGTTACACCGTAGAGTCATCTGACAATGCTATTGACGGCTTGGCGCTCATCACACAAAACCCACCAAACTTAATTATTTTGGACCTTATGATGCCTAATCTTGATGGTTTCACTGCTTGCCAAAGATTACGTCAAAACGATAAAACTAAAGAGATTCCTGTTTTGATGTTAACGGCACTTTCTAGGACCGAGGATAAAGTTACTGGCTTTGATTCAGGTGCTGATGATTACCTCACTAAGCCTTTTGAGCTGGCTGAACTTTTTGTGCGTGTAAGAGCGCTACTTAGAAGAGCGGGTTCGATTACACTATCTCAGTCTATCCCTGAGATTCTTCATGCTGGTGATATCACTTTGATGCCTGAGTCTCGCGAAGTTAAAATTGAGGAAAAAATCCTCAGATTAACTCCAATTGAATTTGAAGTTTTACACTGCTTAATGCAAAACCACGGACAGACTGTAAGCCCAGGTACTCTTCTTAAAGAGGTTTGGGGATATTCTCCAGAGGACGATGTTGATACTATTCGTGTGCATATCAGGCACCTTAGATCAAGAATCGAGCTTGGTGAGAAAAAGTACATCAAAACTGTCTATGGTGGCGGCTACCAGCTAATTCCTGATGGCTTTGTTAAGCATTCAGCAGCAGCTGCTGCTGAGGCTTGACCATTAGGGGCCGCGTCTTCCGTTTTCACGTCTACAAAATAAGTCCATGTTTTCAGACTTTCAAAGTCTGAAAACATGGACTTATTTTCATATAGCTTAAACACAACTCCATATGATAAGCTCAATCGTAGCTAGTGAATTATGCAAGGGGGGACGTGCAATAGCTAGAAGTTTAAGAATTGAATTTGAAGGTGCTTTTCATCATGTGATTAACAGAGGTTATCACCAGATGGATATTTTCATTGACCAAGAAGATTTTTCAAGATTTCTTGATGACTTAAGTCAAGTATTCAACTCACATTTAATGGTTATTCATTCTTACTGTTTGATGAATAACCATTTTCATCTTTTCACGGAAACACCAAAAGCTAATTTACAAGAATCAATGCACAGGCTTCAAAGTCGATACGCAAGTTACTTCAAAAAAAAGTATGATCATGTCGGTAAAGTTTTTGAAAGGCGTTATAAAGCAATTTTAGTTGACTCGGACTCTTATGCTCTTGAACTATCAAGGTATATTCACCGAAATCCTGTTGGAGTTATCGTCTCAAAACCTAATCAGTGGAATTATTCGAGCTTCAATGCTTACCAAGACCCTTCTATAAAACCAATATTTTTAGACACCAGCCTAGTCTTAAATTTTTTTGCGAAAGAAGATAAATTAGCCATTGAAAAATATCAACAGTATGTCTGCAATGAAAGTAAAGAGTCAGACTGGGACCTCAACGATCAGGTCATCGCAAATAGTATATTGGGGACTGAAGACTTTATCAAAAGACTAGAAAAAGAATTACCCAAAGATCTTAATACCCAAATATCAGGTTTAATCAAACTCAAGAAGAATGAGCAATCAAGCGCTTTTATCAAACAGTTTGTAGCACAAACAAATTTTGCATTTTCAACACAACTAAATTTAATTTTGTATGGTTTAAAAACACGAACTCACATGAGTAACACTGAAATAAACCACTGCCTAGGCTTATCATTAAGTCCCAGCTCAATCTGTGGAAGAATCCAAAGGATTAAATCACAAGCAAAAAAGAATGCTCTACTTGCAAAATCACTTTTGGAGATTTCGCAGCTCTAACCAGGATTTATCTGTCAGACGTGAAAACGGAAGACGCGGCCCTATCTATAGCGCTTGTTAAGTGCAGCTATCATAGATTTAGCTCTTTCGTTACCGAGCTTTGCTGATAGTTTCATATTGTCCCAGGCAAGAGCAAACTCACCTTGATTTTTATAAACCATGGCTAGGTTATAGTAGTAATCATCTTTATAGCTACTGTTGTCAATGATTTTTAACTTTGATGCTTTATCTAGGTAGGACTTGGCTACTTTATACTGCTTTGTTGCTAGAAATACATTAGCGTTCTCGATACATCTCTTAAGAGTATAATTTTCTATTTTTCTGGTATTAACTTCGCTTTGATTTTTGACGCGCTTTTTAACTTGCTTATCTTGGTATTTTAATGAGCGCAGATAATGTAAGCCGTTTTCTAAGACTTGTAACTCAGCATCCAGCGAGCTTCTCTGAGCGCTTAAATCAATAAAGTAATCTTCTGAAAACCTCAGCTCAGGAGATTTTGCAATCAACTGATTGACAAGGGTAATTTGGTCATGTAGGTCAAGAATTTCTATAAGTTCACTAACCTTGTTTTTGTAGTCTTTGGAGATAGTTTTGATTTCACCAAGCTGAGCTTCAGCATCAGTGAATTTCTTTGCCTTGATCAAAGCATAAAGCGTCAAGAACTCAACATGATTGTCTTTATTGCTTAGTTTAGTTTTTAAGCTATTGAGTACTTGTAGAGCTTTAGAGACTTTATACTCGGTTAAAAGCTTTTGTACCTTATCGATTTGATTTGATTTGAAGCTTAGTAAGTTATAAAAGAAGTAGGCTGCAAAGAGAATTAACAGCAAGGAGAGGATTACAAAGATTCTTTCGTATTTGGGGCTCATTCAAACTACCGGAGACAATTTAGCTTAGCATAATGGGCGTGTCGCCAAACGTGATACACAAAGTGCATGATTATTTTTTATAAAGTCTAAGCACCAAAACTGTTAAAAAATAAAGCCCCAACAGTGCCAAAGCCAGCATAGACATAGTTAGCGGATCAGGTGTTGGAGTAATAAGAGCAGAAACTACAAAACTTGCCAGTACCACATAGCGCCATACTTTAACCATCGCAGTTGAGCTGACAATGCCAAAATGCCCCAAAGAAATCAAAATTACCGGCAATTGAAAACATAGCCCGCAAATAGTCAAAATAGAAATTTCTAGATTTATAAAATGTTCAAGCCCATATCTAGTTTCAACAACACCAGGTCTAAAACCGAGTAAAAATTTCAACAAAGGCGGAAGAATCAAATAAAAAGCAAAGCTAATACCAGCCCAAAAAAGCAAAGGAGCTAAGTTTGCAAGAGGAGCTAGTATTTTATACTCAAACTCACTCAAGCCAGGCTTCAAAAAAAACTCGACTTGTTTAATCAAGATAGGCATACTAAGTGAGAGCCCAACAAAAACTGCTACTTTCATACTTGCCATAAAAAGCTCACCTGGCTTAAGTTGAAAAAAACTAGAACCTTGTGGAGCAGCAGTCTGCATAAACTGCATAATTGGAGCGGAGTAATAAAAAGCAGCAGAAATTGCAATTAAAGCAAAAGCCAGCACTATAAAAATTCTATTTCTTAGTTCACCCAGGTGATCTGTTAAGTCCTTAACAAAAGCACTATCATTTTCTTGCTCTAGTTTTTTATAGTCTTCTCGGTTTAGTTCTGGTTCAGGCATTAACGTGATCTTGCGTAGCGTACTGTAATAATATTATCGCCAAAAACTAAAGTCACAGAGCTATGATCTGAGCTAAAAGACTCAGCTTGAGTTGGGTCAATAAACATCGATACTTCACCAGACTTACTAGTGCAATTAAAACAATCACCTTGCTTTTCAAGTTCTACACTGTAAGATTGCCTAAAACCAACATTGATACGCGAAGCAACTTCAACCCTAACAGTTTGTTTTTGCAGACGATTTAAAAAACTATACAAATCATGCTGATCTTCAGCGTTAAGCATGTACCGTCTCTCCAATCGGTCTGACTCCTTGGCTCATTAGACCATAAACGATACTATCAACAATTGCAAGCCAAGATGCTTTGATGATATTTGTACTCACACCCAAGGTATCCCAAGTCCTACTCTTGTTAGTATCACCAGTAGTCACCTGGACCTTGGTAACAGCACCAGTGCCTAAATGACTATCTAAGATCCTTACTTTAAAATCCAGAAGCATAAAATTCTCTACAGCAGGGTAATGCTCAACTAATGCTTTTCTAAGAGCCATATCCAAGGCATTTGCAGGACCATTACCTAGGCTTGCAGAGTGGTAAATTTCATTATTGATTTTGATTCTTACTGTCGCTTCTGTTTGTTCACCATTAACAATATGGACATTGTTTTCAATGAGCTCAAAATAGCTTGGTGCAATACTTCCAGTCTCCTGTAAAAATGGAGCTATTTCAATATCAGATGAATTTTCCAATAAAATCTCACGCAATAAAATCTCAAAACTCGCACCAGCATTCTCAAAGCTATAACCCTGATTTTCAAGCTCTTTAATTTTTGCCAAAATACTCTGAGAATTTGACTTCATGCTGGCATTGTCCTTAAAAACAAAACCATTAGTGTTAAGCCAATCAACAATATTACTAATACCAGATTGATCTGAGACGACAATTCTTGTTCTATTACCAACTAAACTTGGATCTATATGTTCGTAGCTGGACTTTTCTTTTTGTACAGCACTTACATGCAGCCCGCCTTTATGTGTAAAAGCTCGCTCACCCACAAAAGCTTGCGATGGGTTCATGTTCATATTGGCGATGTCAGCAATTTTTTTAGCACTGGTTGTTAATTGAGCCAGCTTGTCCTCAGGAATACACTGCAAATTATCAGCCTGGTATTTAAGCTGTAAATTTGGAATAATCGAAACCAAGTTTGCATTACCACAACGCTCACCATAGCCATTGACAGTGCCCTGTACTTGAACAGCTCCAGCTCTAATTGCTCTTATGCTATTAGCGACAGCAAGCTCACCATCATTGTGAGCATGAATACCAAACTTAATTTCATTACCAAATTCTTGGACTAATTCTTGGGTGATATTAAAAACAAATTCTGGCAAAGAGCCGCCATTGGTATCACAAAGTATCATTCTGTCAGCTCCTGCCTTTATAGCTTGTTGAATAAAACTTTTAGAATAGTCTGGCTTAGATTGATATCCATCAAAAAAATGCTCAGCATCAACAAAGACTTCTCTGCCTTTTGATTTTAAATACTTGATACTTTCCTGAAGCATTGTCAAATTTTCATCTAAGCTCGCTCGCATTGTCGTTTCAACTTGATGAGCTGAACTTTTAGCAACAATAGTTATGTACTTAGTATCTGCTCTTAAAAGTGCTGCCAAGATAGGGTCTTCTTCAATGCTGGTATTGGCTTTACGGGTACTACCAAAAGCCACTAACTTAGATTTTGTGAGCTTAAGTTTCTTCGCTTCTTCAAAGAAGTCTATATCCTTGGGATTAGCTCCAGGCCAACCACCTTCAATAAAGTCCAGACCAAGTTCATCTAAAACCCTAAGAACTTTTAACTTGTCTGCAACACTAAAAGAGATGTCACGCATTTGCGCTCCATCTCTTAAAGTTGTGTCATAAATTTCTATTTGCCTCATTATGCTTGATCCTAAATACTAGCATCAAAGGCAATGGCTGACTAAAGATCCATATCGTATGGTTCAAAGTCTAAGAAGTCACCTTCAAGACTCGCTGAACCTGCAGAAAGAGGATCATCAATACCTTCTTTAACGCCGTTAACAACACCTTTGACAATACCAGTCAAGCCACCAGTTACATGGCCCACTATAAGTCCAGTTGGTACACCAATGACTCTCCCAAGCAAACCATCTCCTAGACCTTCTGAGAAATCATCAGCGTATTCAGTTCCCTTAGAAAGTGCTCCACGAAACAAGCCTGCGATACCACCAATAGGTGCTCCGACAATGACACCTAAAGTTGAAGTGATGGGATTTGCTTCAACGGCTGGTGCTGGCAATGGCATAATGCTGGTGAGCAGAAGTACACCAAATAAAGGTAGTAATTTTTTCATATTTTCGCTCCTTTCCTAGCTTTGAGCTAGGCTTTTAATGTCTAGAGACGGAGTTATCAATTCTCTTGTTCCCTATCTAAGAAGACGGTACTGTTTGCATGTTTTTCTCAATAAAGTCTGTATTCACATCCCCAGCTTGAAACACAGCGTTTTTCATGACATCACGGTGAAAAGGTATGGTTGACTCGATTCCTGTCACAGTAAACTCATCAAGGCATCTTTGCATGCGGCGAATAGCCTGCTTCCGGTCACGCCCCCAAACAATAAGCTTGCCCATCAGTGAGTCGTAATTAGGTGGCATAAAATAGTCTGTATAACAGTGAGAATCTACTCTTACAGAAAAACCGCCTGGAGCAACAAAACCAGTAATATGACCTGGGCAAGGCATGAAATTACGCGCCGGGTCTTCAGCATTAATACGGCACTCAATAGCATGACCATTCAGTTGCACATCATCTTGGCTAAAATCAAAGCTTTCACCCATAGCAACTCTCACCTGCCACTGCACTAAATCAAAGCCTGTCACCATTTCTGTTACACAGTGCTCAACTTGGATGCGTGTATTCATTTCAATGAAGTAATAATCTTGAGTTTCAGGGATAAAAATATACTCAATAGTACCCGCGCCTTCATAATTTACAGCCTTTGCAGCCTTGACTGCATCTTCTCCCATACGACTGCGTAAATCTTCATCCACTACAGGTGAAGGAGCTTCTTCGATAAGCTTCTGGTGGCGACGCTGAACACTACAATCTCTCTCACCCATATGCACAACATTGCCATGCTGGTCGGCAAAAACTTGCACTTCAATATGCTTCATCTGCGTGATGAATTTTTCTATATAAACACCAGCATTTCCAAAAGCGTTTTTAGCTTCATTTTGAGCTTGGCTGAAATTTTTCTCCAGCTCATCTCGGTTATGGCACACGCGCATACCTCTACCACCCCCACCAGCAGTAGCTTTGATAATCACAGGGTAACCACCAATTTTGCCTTCAACAACCTCAACTGCTGTTTTGAAATCATCAACCAAACCATCAGAACCTGGCACCACTGGCACGCCAGCTGCCATAACCGTTTCACGGGCAGTTGCTTTATCACCCATTTTTCGGATAGCTTCTGAGCTAGGACCAATAAATTTAATATTATGCTCTGCACAAACATCAACAAAATGAGCATTTTCGGCTAGGAAACCATATCCTGGATGAATAGCATCGGCGCCACATGCAAGTGCTGTGCTCATGATATTAGGAATGCTCAAGTAGCTTTTTGAAGCAATAGCAGGTCCGATACAAAAAGCCTCATCCGCCATAGCAACGTGCATACTTTCTTCATCAGCTTCTGAGTAAATTGCAACAGTACTGATACCCAGCTCTCTGCATGCTCTTATTACTCTAAGAGCAATCTCGCCTCTATTAGCAACCAAAACTTTTTTTATAGCCATTGGCTGCTTATTCTAACAAGTCTTCTGGCTGGTGATAAAATATTGCAAGCTATGTCTAAAAAGATTAATCTTGCTCTTACCTGCCTAGTTTTGTTACTTGGCCTTGTACCAGCTCTCCAAGTTCAAGCTGGTGTTGTCAAACAACTGATTGAAGTTGAGCCAGAAAAGCGCAA
>CAWUIS010000089.1:0-7466 GCA_963922625.1 uncultured Candidatus Melainabacteria bacterium
AAAATATTCTGACTTTATTGAATATCCAATTAAATTAAAAACTGAAATTGCTAAACAAGATGAAGAAGGCAAAGATACAGAAGAAAAAGAAATAGTATGGGAAGTTTTGAACTCTCAAAAAGCATTGTGGGCAAGACCTAAAAATGAAATTCAAGAAGATGAGTATAAAGAGTTTTATAAACACATCAGCCATGATTTCAATGAACCTTCTGACTGGCTTCACTATAAAGCTGAAGGTACTAATGAATTCACCGCTCTTTTGTATCTACCATCAAAAGCACCGATGAATCTTCTGATGCCTGATGCCCAACAAAAAGGTATTAGTCTCTATATCAATAACGTTTTTATTACCAATGATCATGAGCTTTTGACACCACAATATCTCAGATTTGTTCAAGGTGTTATTGACTCTTCTGATTTACCGCTAAATGTCTCGCGTGAGCTTTTACAACAAAATCCAAGAGTGGCTGCTATCAAAAAAAATATCGCTAAAAAGCTACTTTCAAGACTGGATGATTTAAAGAAAAAAGAGTCTGAAAAATATGAAAGCCTCTATAAAGAATTTGGCAAGGTACTAAAAGAAGGTTTGCATACTGATTTTGCTAATCGAGAGAAAATATTAGATTTAGTCTTGTTTGAGTCGACTAATACAAAAGCTGGTGAGTTTACTTCTCTTGCTTCTTACATTGAAAAAGCAGATAGTGAACAAAAAGAAATTTACTATATTGCCGGTGAGTCTCGTAAAGACTTGGAAAATTCTCCTTACCTAGAAGCTCTTAAAGAGAAAAATATTGAAGTACTTTTCTTTACAGACCCAATTGATGAGTGGGTTTTGAGTGCTGGACTTGAGTATAAAGAAAAAGCTTTTAAATCTGCTACCAAAGGTGATTTGGAACTTGATGAAAAAGAAAAAGAAGAGACAGAGAAAAAACAGGCTGAGCATAAAGACTTACTTGAAAAAATCAAATCTGATCTTGAAGAACAAGTTGCTGAAGTTAAGTTGTCTGAGCGACTTACTAAAACTTTGTGTTGTTTGGTTCGTGATGAAACTGGTATGAGCGCAAATATGGAAAGACTTTATAGCGCAATGAATCAGCCAATGCCGAAATCAAAAGCTATTTTAGAGCTGAACGCAAACCATCCTGTCGTCATGAAAATGTCTGAGATTTATCAAAGCAATAAAGAGGATACTAAGCTAAAAGATTATGCTGAGCTGATTTATGGGCAAGCTTTGCTCTTGGAAGGCTCAAAAATAGAGGATTTAAATAGATTCACTCAATTGATTAGTCACTTAATGGCTTAATTTGTTAGAATAATGGGTAAATACGCTTAACCAATTCATTTGTTAAGTTTATTTTTCATTTCTAATGTTTGTAGCAGAGACTCAAAAAGCTCCAGCCAATTGGCCTGGACAAATAATGAGTAATTTTGCGGGTATGGATTCTTACCCCGGATTAAGTTTTGCCTATCCGCAAAACATACCACACGCTCTTCATAACGAAAGACCGATTGAAAACAAAGAACCTTTAACGCTTTGGAATCATTTTCGAATGAAATTTATCAATGGACCTAAGTGGTTTCAAAACTTTAGGACCTACTTTACCCCTGGATTAAATGCTGCTGGTATATCTTTAAATACACTTGCTGTTCTAGGCAAGGCTATATTACCAAAAGCTACGCAAAGCTTTTTAGATAAAAAAGCAGAATGGTTTTCGCGCTATGTCATTCCTGTTAGTTTTAGCTGGAATGCTTTAGAAGCAATAGTTGGTCATAGAGTCCCTGAAGCGATATCAAGAATTCTGCCAGGACTTGCTTTTTTGGTTTTGCCATTTCACAATTTCAATTTTGCAACAGGTATCAGTTCAACACTAGGCTTTTTGTTTGAACAAGTAAATGAACGTCATGGTGGTAAGCCACCTGGCAATGGAGATATTTGGAAAAATTTCTCTGAAACAATGAAAAGTTCTGTTGAAATTTTCAAAGATATATTCCGTGGAAATCAAACACATGAAAATTCATTTGATCAATTAGGTTTGATGGGGATGGGACTTGGTACCTTAGGAGGCTTGATTTTTGCATCACAAGACAGAGATACAATTGCCGCAAAAGTCTTTGGTATTTTACGCAATTTAGGTGGTCTTGGTAGTGATATTAAATTTATGACTAGTCCATCTAAAGATCCGGCTAGAGCAAGAGACCTGAAAATTGTTGGTAGTGTTTGTGGTGGCGCATCTGTCTTGAATATTTTGATGCGCTGGACTGGTAGCGAAGAGATTGCTCGTATCCTAAATCACTTAGCAATTGCTCTAGATGATTTTGGACTTACTTATTGGGCAAGTCGCTCTAAAAAAGATAATGATCAACAATTACAAAGTACTTTAGGAGACTTTAGCAGCAGTATAATTAGTTAAAGACTGTGCCTGAGATAGATATCAAAAATGAACTTAAAAATATCAGCAACGAACCTGGTGTCTATCTGTTTTATGGTTTTAACAAGAAAATCATATATATCGGTAAAGCAATAAGTCTCAAAAATAGAGTGCGCTCCTACTGGAACCAAGCTAGCTGGAAAGATAGACCAAAATTGCGTACCATGGTCCCTCAAATACAAGAGATTGAGACCATTATCACCAAGTCAGAAAAAGAGGCTTTAATTCTTGAGTCCAATCTGGTTTTCAAGCACCAACCTCGCTATAACGTTCTACTCAAAGCTAATAACAAACAATATCCATGGTTAGTTATAACCTATGATGAAGCCTTCCCTAGGCTTATTCCAGTAAGAGAACCTGAAAAATTCAAATCAAAATCTCGTAGTAATTCCAAAAACAAATTTTTTGGACCATATACCAATATCTCAGCCATGTACGAAAATTTAAACTTGGTAAACGAACTTTTTCCACTGAGGAAAAAACGTCTACCACCATTTAAAAACCGTCCTTGTCTAAATTATGATCTTGGTAAATGCCTTGGACCTTGTCAAAACTTGGTAAGTGCAGATGAGTATCAAGCAATGCTTGACCAGGTTGAAATGCTTCTAAAGGGCGATCATGGTGATCTTAAACACATTCTCAAAGAAGAAATGCAGCGTTATAGTGACAATCTTGAATATGAAAAAGCAGCAAAAGCAAGAGATCGTATTAAAGCCCTGGATACTTTTAATGAAATTCAAAATGTCATCACTGAGGACAAAACAGCAAACCAAGATGTTTTTGCTCTGATTTTTGATGATAATCGTGATCATGCCTGCGTGCAAATTTTCAAAACTAGAGCCGGGCGTTTGATTAACAGAGATACTGTTGAGCTTGATTTCAATCTTGAGGATAATGATTACGAACTTTTTGAATCATCTTTTAAGCAGTACTATTCACAAATTGCTGACAGTGAACTTCCTAGTGAAGTCTTGCTTAATTCTAAATTTGCTGCGGAGCCAGAAGAAGCCGAGCGCAAGCTGGAAATATTTTCTGATTGGCTTTCAGAAAGACTGGATCGAAAAGTAAAAATCTATAAACCACAACGCGGTGATAAATACGCTCAAGTAAAACTTGCAGAAAGAAACGGCAAAATCATAATAGAAAAAATGAAACTAGAGCATATGGAAGAAGCTAGCAAAAACATTAACCATGCTCTTGAAAATTTACGTAATGATCTAGATATGCGTAGTGACCCACAACGTATTGAATGTTTTGATATTTCACATATCCAAGGTACCTCAACCGTTGCTAGTATGGTTTGCTTTATCGATGGCATGCCAGCTAAAAATGAATATCGCCGCTTTAAAATTTCTAAAGACCAAAATGACGATTTCGCTTCAATGCAAGAAGTAGTAAGACGCAGCTACGAAAAACGAAAAGACAAACCAGATGCTTTGCCTAATCTTATTATTATTGATGGTGGTAAAGGTCAACTAAGCGCTGCCATGGAGGTAATTAAAGACTTAGAACTTAGCCATATCAAAACTATTGGGCTTGCAAAAAAAGAAGAAGAAATATTTATACCTGATGACTCTAAAGCTATAGTCTTAGATAGAAAATCACCAGAGCTTTTTTTGATGCAGAGGATCAGAAATGAAGCTCACCGGTTTGCAATCACTTACCACCGAAAACTTAGATCTAAGCGCTCATTGAAATCACGCTTAGATGATATTTCAGGCTTAGGACCTAAAAAGCAAAAAATACTTTTAGAGAGCTTCAGTACCATCAGTAAAATAAAAGAAGCTAGCCTGGAGGAGCTAGCTTCTTTACGGGGGTTTACGGGGGAATTAGCAAAGAGAATCTTAGATTCTCTTTAGAGGAGTGTCGCCGAAGCTTTGTGTATCACTTTCGGCGGCACGCCCTTTAGAGCTAGGAAGCAGCAGCTGCAGGTTCCTCTTCTTCCATGCCAGCAAATTCATTAGGGTCAACACCTGTCTGTTCTGCTTTAGCTGCCTCAATCTGGGCTTTGACTTTTGCTTCAATTTCTTGCATGACTACAGGCTTGAGTTTGAGGGCAGCAATTGAATTATCTCTTCCTTGACCTACTTTCTCGCCATTGTAGCTATACCAAGCACCAGATTTTTCAATGATGTCCATATCAACAGCAGTATCAAAAACACAACCAAAGGTATTGATACCAGTACCAAACATAATGTCAAATTCAGCAATTTTGAATGGAGGTGAGATTTTGTTTTTGACGATTTTGACTTTTACTCTATTACCGATGCCTTCACCGTCATTTTTAAGGGTCTCTATTCTACGAATATCCATTCTCACACTAGAGTAAAACTTAAGTGAGTTACCACCAGTAGTAGTTTCTGGTGAACCAAACATGACGCCAATTTTGTGTCTGATTTGATTAATAAAGATGATTGTTGTCCCTGTCTTTGAAGCAATAGCAGTAAGTTTTCTTAATGCTTGAGACATTAATCTTGCTTGTAAGCCAGGTAGTTGGTCACCCATCTCACCGTCAATTTCAGCTTTAGGTACCAATGCCGCAACTGAATCGACGACGATAAGGTCAACAGCAGCTGATCTGACTAACTGCTCGGTGATTTCAAGTGCTTGTTCGCCAGTATCAGGTTGAGATACTAGTAAGTCATCTGTGTTGACACCAATAGCTTTTGCGTAGACTGGATCTAGAGCATGTTCAGCATCAACAATAGCTGCAATACCGCCTTGTTTTTGTGCTTGGGCACAAATAGTCATAGCCAAGGTTGTTTTACCTGAAGATTCAGGACCGTAAATTTCAATAACCCTACCCGCTGGAATACCGCCTATTCCAAGTGCTATATCCAAGCTCATTGCCCCAGTTGGAATAACGTCCATTTGTACAGGAGGCTTGTCTCCTAACCTCATAATTGAACCCTTGCCAAAGTTTTTTTCTATTTGGGCTAAGGTGTTACCTAAAGTTTTTAATTTGTCTTTTTTGTCTTTTAGTTCTTTCACCATTTCTTTGTCCTTTGTCGCCATTATCGATCTCCTTTATATACTAACTCCTACATAGCTAAAACAAAGAAAGTCCCGTGTAAACCCTAGATTTTGTCTATAAACGACTAACTCGTAGCTATGTAAGGTATATTAATATAGACCTCTTACATTTGCAAGTGTTTCTGTGTTAAATATTTTTAAGCTTGTTGTTAAAAAGAACTATCGTCAAATGCTTATGGGCGTGTCGCCAAACGTAATACACAAAGTGAAGGTCTTAATATTTGATCATTTGTTAAAGTTTGGTGGAAAGTACGCCTGAAAATGGACAAAAAAAAAGAACCCGAAGGTTCTCTTTTTAAAAATAAATACCTAGCATTTAACTATCTTCCCGGGGCGTCTCCACCCAAGTATTGTCATCGCAAGTAGCCTTAACGGTCGTGTTCGGAATGGGAACGAGTGTGTTTCTACCGCATTAACACCAAGTACGAATAATTATACAAAAAAGCCCTCGCAATTGCAAGGGCTTCGAAAAGATTTAACGTTTTGAGAACTGGAAGCGTTTTCTTGCTTTCTTGCGTCCATATTTCTTGGACTCTTTGATTCTAGAATCACGTCTAAGCAACTGAGCTGCTTTAAGGTTTTTACGATTAGTATCTTTTTGCTCAGCAAGAGCTCTTGAGACAGCATGCACAGCAGCGTCAATTTGACCAGCTAGACCGCCACCACGTACGTTGATGTTAATGTCTTTCTTGTCGATATTGCCAGTAAGCTCTAAAGGTATTTTAAGCTTGTTTGCAAAGCTTGCTGCAGTACCAAAGTAAACTTCAAAAGGTTTGCCGTTTACAGTGACTTTACCTTCACCGTTAGAAATTCTTACACGAGCGATCGCGCGTTTTCTTTTACCTGTTGCAATAGACTTGTCTTTTTTCTTAGTTGCCATAAAATTTCTACGCTAATTGCGCCTCGTGTGGGTGCTCAGCACCAGTGTAAATCTTGAGCTTAGTTATAAGTCTGTCGCTCAATCTGTTGTGTGGGAGCATGCCTTTGACTGCTCTTCTAATAATTTCTGTCGGTCTTCTTTTGCGAAGGCTTGCAAGAGTTTCGGTTTTGTGACCACCAACATAGCCAGTATGTCTGTGATAAAGCTTCTGCTCTTCTTTGTTGCCAGAAACTTTGATTTTTTCTGCGTTGATAACTACAACGAAATCACCACAATCCTGGTTAGGAGTAAATTCAGCCTTATCCTTGCCGCGTAAAGCATTGGCAATCTCAACAGCCAAGCGGCCTAGGATTTTACCTTCAGCATCAACAACGCGCCACTTACGTAGCTCGTCTTCTTTAGTAAAAAACTTTGTAGCAGAATTTGCCATAGGACGAAAAATATTAGCAAAATATCTGCATAATTTTCCAGCTTCTCTCGCTTTTATATGGTATTTTCATATTTGCTATGCTCAAATCACACATTATTATGGAGTTTTACAAGGCTGATGCCTTAACCCTAGCTACTGAGCTGGCTCTCAGGGGAGCCATTTTAGCTGTTCTCAACAGACTTGATCTGAAAATTAAAAAAGATAGTTTTATCCAATTTGAACCTGAGGGCGTTACTGCAACCATTGTTGGTGAGAATTTTCATTTTAGTATTCATACTTGGCCTGAATTTTGTTCTTGTGCCATAGATTTATATTCCAACGAAGATAAAGACTTCACAAGGAAAATTGCTGAGGAATTAAAAATTGAACTTAAAGCTCAAGAATATGATCTTAAGGTTTTAAACAGGCTATTCCAAGCCACCTAAAAAGTGATAAGGATCATAGTCAAAAAACTTGCCATCAAGTGAATAGCTCTTTGCGGTGAATGGTTCTTGCCAGCCTTTTATGAGACCGGTCACCATTCCGTTTGGAAGTCCAGTAATAGCACCCGTAACCATGCCTGTTAAACCACCAGTAGGAATTCCAACTGCTGATCCAATGGCACCGTCACCAAGGGCTTCAGCAAAGTCATCAGCGTGATCAACACCTTTCGAGACACTACCTCTAAGTAGTCCCGCTACAGGTCCAACTACAA
>CAWUIS010000090.1:0-7461 GCA_963922625.1 uncultured Candidatus Melainabacteria bacterium
CCTTCAATTGCAGTAGAACTATATGCAGATAGCGATTGAGCTTTAAATCTAAAATCAAAAAACACCGTCTGCGTTAGTGCTTGCTGATTCAATTCTGCAACCAAAACAGTAATCTTTTTTATATTTGCAAGCAATCGCTTACTAACGCTGTAATGGGGCACGAACACTAGTAAATTATACCCTTCGAGGACCAGATTTTAGACGATCTTTAGTCGATTATTAGTCGATTTATTTGAGTATTTAACTATAATATAGCTTTAAGCTTAGCTTCTAATTTTTCGTAGCTCATTAAACCTAAAGCCTCAGTCACAAACTCACCTTTAGCAGCATAGAATTGTGTATGAGGTATACCGCCTCCTTCTGGTCTGAATTTAGCAGCAAAGTCTTTGCCTTCCGGGCTTTCTACATCTACATAGTAGAAAAATATTTTCCCTTTATAAGCCGTTTCAGCATCTCTGACAATTGGTGCAAATTTTTTGCAATAAGGGCACCAGGTTGTGAAATAAAAGACGGCAGTAGGAAGATCATCTTTGTTAGTAAGCGGTGGTTTAGCTACCTTACTGACTGGAGCTGAGCTACCAGAGTCTTTTAATACTGTTTTTGAAGTACAAGAGCTGGTTAGGAAACTGGCACACAAAAGGCAAATAATAAGTAAGTTTTTCATGATAAAACAGTATAGCTTGGCAGCAAACGTTACTCAAGGACTCGATTGAGGTTAAAATATAGGTAATGCAAATAACCATTAGTGAAGTTGATGAAAATAATCTCGTGACTCTTTCTTATGAAAGCGAGCCTGGTAGAGCCAAAGAGGCCTACGACAAAACCCTGAAAAAACTTGGTGGCAGTGTCACCATAAAAGGTTTCAGAAAGGGCAAAGCTCCTAAAACTGTTCTTGAGGAATACTTTGGGGTTGAAAATGTTAAAGCTGAGACTTTGAGTAATGATTTTCTTTCGCAACTTTTAGATGAGGCTATCCGTGAAAAAGATTTGAGCGTTGTTAATATCGACAAAATTGAAAAAGTGGATTTCCAAAACCCAGAAGAAGCAATCGCGATTGAAGCAAAAGTTGAACTATTCCCTGAGGTAAAACTACCTGAATTCTCTGATATCAAAGTTAAAGTACAAATTCCAAAATTTGATATTGAAGAAAAATACCAACAAACAATCGAAAAAGTCAGGCTAAAAGATGCAAGCTTTGTTGAGTCAGATCAAGCTCTTGAGATGGGCGATGAAATTGTTTTTGATTTTGATGGATCTTTCCAAAAAGAAGACGGTGAGTGGGAAGCAAAAGCTGGTATGAAATCAGAAGGCTTTCAAACCATTGTCGAGTCAGGTCGTTTTATTGATGGCTTTTTAGAGCAAATGATTGGCATGAAAAAAGACGAAGAAAAAGAGCTTTTGGTGAAATTTCCAGAAACTTACCATGATGCTGAACTTTCTGGCAAAGACGCCAAGTTTAAAGTCAAAGTTAACAAAATCAGTAAAGCTGAGAAACCAGAACTCAATGAGGACTATGCTAAACAGCTTGGTTTTGACAGTCTTGAAGCGATGCAAAACAAAGTCCGTGAGGAACTTGAACAAGTCAGCGAATCAAACAAAAAACACTACACCGGCGAAGCTGTTGCGACAAAGCTAGTAGAGATGTCAGAGATGAAACTCTCTAAAGCTATGATTGATAGAGAAATCCACCATGAACTTGCTTTGATGCAACAACAAAACAAATGGTCTGATGATGAAGTCAAGGATTTCACCAAGACCTTAGACATGGAACAAGAAAGAGCTAAAGCAAGTCAAAAGCTCGAGCGCAGCGTTGCTTTGACAACAATTATTCGTGAGCACAAACTAGAAGCAAATGAAGAAGATATACAAGCAGCTTTTGCTAATCTTAATCTGCCACCAGACTTTGATACGTCTAAAATGCACATGCCTTCAGTAATCAACAAACTCAACCTAGATATCCTAACCACAAAGGCTATAGAATTAATCTCTGAATCTGCTGAAATTGAATACGAAGAAGTTGACGAGAAAGATTTTATCGAACCTGGGGAAGCTTAATTAGATTGCACCTAAAATTATGCTGTTTCGTCGAAATCAACACCTGCAGATACTAATACTCTGCTTAGATCAACAGCTTTCTTATCACCAAAGATTTCTGGAAATTTTCGATTTTCAAATATAGTGTTTCTAAGCTTAGAAACACCATATTCAACTGAACCAACAAAACCATCGCCATCAATATCCGCTTTTTTAAAAAGCTGCGCAACCCTATTAAGTGTGCCATCAGCATACCTGAGGTCGCTTGTCTGAGGTCGTCTAATGCCAGCACTAAATCCAATATATAGGCCAAAAATCATTTTAAATTATGCCTTTTTATAATTAATACAAAGGCATAATTTCCAAAATTTGATATTTAAGAAAAATACAAGAAGTCAGACCAAATACAAATCTTTAACCCTAAGCAGCTCCAGGTCATTTTTATAAACAGGCTTTGTTAGGTTTTGTACAACTTGACTTGCTCTACATTTATATTTTTCTGAGAAATAAACCAGGTTCTTATCAAAGTTTTTTTCTGAGTATTTAGCTTCTATCAAAGTCTCCAATTGACCGGCATTGGCTATGGCAAAGTCAACTTCATGACCATCTTTGGTGCGAATATAATGCAATGTTTTTTCTTTGGCTTGGTAGTCGTTTTCAATGTAAATGTTTTTGAGCAAGCTCAAAGCAATATAGTTTTCAAATCTAGCACCATCATTAGCTTCTACTAGCCCAGTATCAAAAAAATAAATTTTGGGTTCTTTCAAAATACTTCTCGCTATATTTTGTGAGTATGGTCTGACTTGAAAAATCACAAAAATAGCTTCAAGAATTTCTAAGTATTTTTTAACGGTAGCTGAAGAGATACTTAAATCTCGCGCCAATGAACTATAAGAAAGAGGTGAGCCAACTCTCTTTTGTAGTAAACGAAAAAGAAGCTGTATCGCCTTTAAATTGCTTACTCGATCAAATTCAAACACATCAGTAGCAAGAACACTATTGATATATTGCTGCCTCCATCTTTGGGCATCGATATCTTCTTCAGCTAGTAAAGGTTCAGGAAAGCCTCCTCTGGATATCAGTTTCACTAAATCGTATTCAACATTTTGCTCACATAGCTCTTTATAATCAAAAGGCATTAAGCGGTGACGAAAATATCTACCTGCAAGCGAGTCACCAATATGATCAAAGATATCTAGGCGAGCACTCCCTGTAACAAGTATTCTTTGCTGAGGTGATTTATTGTCATAAATACCTTTGATAAAGTTTTTCCACTCAGGTTTTTTATGCAGCTCATCAAAGACAATTAAATCAGCCTCTGGATTCCAGCTTCTTTCATCAATGATTTTTTGGTCATCTAAAGAGTCGTAATTGAGGTAGAGAGAGTTTTTAAAATTTTTAGCGACTTCCTTTGCCAGCCAGGTTTTACCAGCTTGCCTAGGCCCAACGAGGAAGACCATTTTTTTCTCAAGGTCTTTAAGAATTTGCTGTTGCTGAAGTCTTTTCACTTATGGATCCGCTGAAAAATCAAATATTTCAATGACTATTTTGCCACAGATTTCAAAATAGTCGCGACTTTTTTAAAATACAGTTCAAAATAGTCTAACCAGCGCCCATGGTTTTAGTGCCTTTAGATCCAGATCCAAAGTCTAAAAGCCCTTCTGGGTGAAGCACTTCCATATATTCATTAAGATCATTAATGATTGATTGAAGTTTTTTTTGTTCTTGCTCTGCTTCTTCAACAATTGCAGGTAAATCACTATACTCTTTCTTAACGGCATCGAGCCCTGCAAGTTTATCTCTATATATCTTAATATCAGCATTAATCTCTTTAGGATCAACACCAATACCCTTTTGCTCTTTAAGCTGACGGGTGATAGCTATAACTCTGCGCTTCTCTTTTTCGCTTAAACTCATTTAGTAATAATATAACCTATCAAGTAGTAACTTTAGCAGCTTCACTTATTACCATAGCGTATCGACCTGCAGTAGTAACAGGTTGTGTATAACTATTTTTTGCAATCTCACTTGCGGCTTGTTTTCTCCGTGTTGGGTCAGATCCACCAGTTGAACCAAGTCCATCAACTTTACCAATTACATTAATACCTGCCATAATTTAACTCTCCGTTTTTTAACTTAACCTACAATGCTTATAAAGCCAAGCCAAAGAACTATTTGATATCAATTTACCCAAAATTAGATTAAAAAAACTTCATCTTGCTAAAAAACAACTAATGCTCTTCAGCTTCTTCTGGTTTCATTAGTATGAACATTACAGTGCCGATGATTACAGTTAAAGTGCCTAGAATTGCAAGTGCCATATTGACCCAATATACCACAAGCACTGGTGCATAAATTCAAAAATAGGACACAAAGAAAAATGGGAGAGGAGAGAAGAAAAAGTTTTAATCGTATAATAAAAACAATGAAAAAAATAATCGCAGTTATTTTAACAACAAGCTTGCTACCTTGTTTTGCAGCCGCACCACAAAATCCAGCAAGTATCTCATCCGAGCTTCGAAGCCCCAAAAAACAAAACCTTGAAAAAGACCTGGCTACAAACCAGCCTATCCAACCAAAAGAAGTTGAATCATTTGCAGCCTCACCTTTCAAACTAGAAAGCTCAACTGCACAAATTCCAGTGCAAACGCGCCTGCGCATCAAAGTACAAACAGCTCTTTCAGCAAAAAAATCACAACTTGGTGATGAATTTAGAGCAAGAGTCATCAATGATTTTTACCTCACCGGTGATTTCAGAAAACTAGTAGTACCAAAACACTCATGGATTAGAGGTAAAGTTTCAAGTGTCAAAAAACCTCGACTACTCAGTAGAGCAGGGCAGCTGGGCATCAAACTAGACACTCTTGTAACCCCACAAGGTGACTACGTAGCTTTAGATGCTGACCTTGTCTTCAAAGAAGGGGTTGTCAACCAAGAAGGACTTTTAGACCCACAAACAAATTTCAGTGACAAAGCACTTGAACCAACTCAGTCGCTTTTAAGCTCTGATACAGGCAAAGCTGTCTCGGTTGCCACTTTGGGTATACCTGTTGTTGGTACCATGCTCGGTGGCTCGGTTATTGCCTTGTTCTCGCACGGTGATGCTGCTGCTGTCAATGCTGGGCAAGAACTACAAATCATACTTACTCAAAACACAGATATGGCAATTTAACTGAGTTTTAATCTTGAAACTATATCCATGAGCATAAGCCCAAAGAGCTTATTAATTTATGGTTTTCACTCAACACGATTTATACATGTCAGACCGCACCGAATACGAAGTTATCGGCATGGTACAAAACCAAAACGGCAGGTTACAAAGCCAATTACAAAACTCTGCGGCCAATGATTTTCAATCCCAAGCAGGGATTCGTTTTGACAGTCCATACAATGAGGTAGACGCTGCCGCTGTCAAAGACATACTGGCAAGCTCTAGTCAGACAATTAAAAATCAAATCATGGACATCGTCGGTGAAGGTTCGGGTTCAGGCAATGACCAACAAAGAAAAATACAAGAAGGGCAAAAGCAAAAAAGAATACAAGCTCTTTTGGAAAAAGAATACAAAAGACTTGAAAGAATGCTAATTGCCAGAGTAGAAAGAGCTGCCTTTCAAAGACACCTGGATGCTCAAAAGCGTAAAGAAGATGCCATGGTGGCTCAGTCTATGGCAAAAAGCTCTGATATGTCTACTAGTGAAAGAGACACTCTTACTAGGGTTCACGAAGATAGGATTTCTGGTTTTAATTCACTTGCTTAACAGCTTTTTAACCTTGAATTGAGACAAAAGATTACAAGCGATAGTTCAGTTATCACTTAGGAGAAAAAACATGGGCACTAAAAATATTGGAGCACAAGTACAGCAGCTACAAAAAAATCCTAACAACAGTAGTAATGCTAGAACCATAAGAAGTATCAAAGACGCGCAAGTAGCTTTGCGTGCAACCCAAGCTAGGTATGATGCTGCTAGTCACAGGGATATTGAAGACAAGTTTATTATTGGCTCTGAGCCAATGCCAGCCCCAGAAGAGATGCAACAAGAAGATCTTGAAAGGACTTCTTTGATAAAACAGCTCAATAATAAAAAGCTCAAAGATACTCACAAAAAAGCTAACAAAACTGCTCAAGCAATAGTTTTGAGATTAGCTGCAGAGGAGATCAAGGACAAAGCCTTAAATCAACTACCCAAGCTAGCAAAATTTCTTGCCAAGGGCACTGAAGCTCAGCAAGACCCACAAGCACAGCAACAAGCTATCGAGACAAATATAGAAAAAATGCTAGATGATCCTTCTGGCATGATTCGTATTTTTGAGGCCACCACTCTCAAAAATCTTAAAAAAGAGCTTGAAAAAGCAAAAACTGGTAGTCAAGACAAAGCAGAGCTTTCAAGCTTAGAGGCTAGTCTGGCTTCTTTATTTTCAATTTTTGGCGATGATGTGAAAGGCGGTGACGGCTCGCATGTTGCTTTATTGCAAAAGCTTGAGTCTATGGACTACGAGCAAATGAGCGAGCCCGTCAAATCGCTGATCGAACAATACAGAGATGATCTCAATGATGTTGTTTCAGTAGAACATGAAAATTTACAAAGCCTACAACAAATTGAAAATTCACCAACTTTCATCTCTGGTGTTGGACAAAAAGGTGATAAAGGTCATAGATACTTTATGGCTAAACTGGGTGCGGTTATCTCCGATGATAAAGGTGGCATCCTCAATTACGACGAAGAAGAAATCACTTGGCATCTAGATACTTACCAATACAAAACTGGTGAAGATGGCATGCCGACAACAAGATTGGATGTTAAACATTTAGCAAATACTAGTGAGAAATTCTGGGTCATCCCAAGAAAATCTGGCATCACTAACTTGCTTACAAACGAACAGCCAATGCCACATTTAATTCTTTTAGAAAACGCTGATGAACCAGAAGAGTTCACACCTGCACCTGAATACGAGGGTGACTACGAAACAGAAGAATATTAAGAGCTAAGCAAGCCTTTTTTAAGCAAGCGATCTTTAAAGCTAAATTTACGCGTACCCGTTTGCTCTTGTACAAGTGCAGCAGCGTCTATCTCACCCATGGTCTCAGAGATTTTATAACTCAACCAATTAAGTTTTTTACTGTCAAAATTCAAGTGAGAAAAGAGCCAATAAATAGCCAGTACAAGAAATTTAAGAAAAAGAAAGGCTGGTACACCTAAAATCGATTCTTTAAATATCGAAGGTGTGAATTTTCTATAACGAGGTGCGATACCCAGTAAATCATGAGGTTCACGGCGCATGCGATCTGTATGAGATATCCAGTAATGAGCCCTAGCTGATTTGTAATACCAGCGCCTAATATTCTGAATCGTCATCATGCTTGGATTAATAGGATGGTAGACCATTAGCTCAGGTACATAGAGCATTGGGATTTTCAAAGTAGAAGAT
>CAWUIS010000091.1:0-7370 GCA_963922625.1 uncultured Candidatus Melainabacteria bacterium
CTATCATCTCAGTCGATCTGTTGTATTGACGTATATCTAGGTAAGACGATATGAATCAAGAAATTATTAAAGAGATAGAACAAAGCCAATTAAAAGACGAGTCAAAAATCCCTCAGTTTCAGGTTGGTGATTCTGTTCGTGTAAAGGTTTTGATCCGCGAGGGTAAAAAAGAACGTAACCAGGCCTTTGAAGGTATGGTCATCGCTATTAAAGGTGGCGGTGTTAACAAGACTTTTACTGTCAGAAGAATTTTCCAGGGAGTTGCCATTGAAAGAACTTTTGTTTTGCACTCACCTAAAGTTACTGAAGTTAAGGTTATTCGCAAAGGTAAAACTCGCCGAGCTAAGCTTTACTACATGAGAGAGCGTATTGGTACTAAGGCAACTAGATTGCGTGAAGATAGCTCAAGAATCGCTAAAGACTTCCAAGAAAAATTAAAGCAACAAGAAGCAGCACAAAAACAAAAAGCTGAAGCTAAGACGGAGGCTCCAAGTCCAGCTCCTCAAGAAGAAGCACCTGCTGAAAAGCTCAATGAAGAAGCTGCAACTACTGCTGCGTAAGTTCTATGAATATCAATAAAATGCCTGGTTTGATATCGATACTGCTAGTCTTACTAGTAGGTCTATTTGTTAAGGCGCAAATAAAGACAATGAAACAAGACCCAAAAAAGGACACAAAAATGGAATCACAAGCTATTGAAGAAGTAAAAAAAGAAGAATCTCAAGCTGAGGTAATTGTTTTGATGGAAACTGAAAAAGGCGACATCAAGATCAAGCTTTATATGGATGAAGCACCGATTACAGCTGGTAATTTCAAGGATTTGGTTGAGCGCAAGTTTTATAATGGCTTGACTTTTCACCGTTTGATTCCTGGTTTTGTGATTCAAGGTGGTTGCCCGCTAGGAAATGGTACTGGTAACTTTGTTGATCCTGAAACTAAACAGCCAAGATATATCAAGCACGAATTCCCTGATAGCCTAAGGCACAACAAGCCTGGTATCGTTGCTATGGCAAGAACTTCAGACCCTGATAGTGCTAGCTCTCAGTTTTTTATAGACTTAGCTCCACTTCCTTCACTTGATCCAGGTGGTGTTGATCCTTTTGGTTATGCTGTTTTTGGTGAAGTCATTGAAGGAATGGATGTAGTTAACAAAATTGTTAAAGAAAACGTGCCACCATCTCCTGGTTCTGACGGCACTTCAAATCCAGTTAAGATTAAATCTGCAAAATTAATTTAGTGTAAATATAATTACCCTTTCAGCTTTTTATCTACACTGGGGAGCTAAAAATAGCTGATTATTTTAGACAAAATATAAATATTACTCATGGTCAGGTAGTTCTCATCTAAGTAAAAATGACTTGCCTAACTTAGCTGGGTATACTGGAGATTCAAAAACAGGATTGATTCCAATAACAGCCGGTATGGTCTATGATTATCTGGAAGATGAATATGTGAAAAATCCTGGGGGAAATGGTTTATCTAAAAAAGAACTAGATCCTTTTTATTCTGCTGTTGTTAGTGACCTATCAGACGGTACTCTTGATGGTCATGGTACCGATGCAGAGATTTGGATTACGTATCCAAAGGCTAAGCGAGCAAATGAAATTTTATTTCAAATTCCGATTTCGAAGGGTCCAGAGACTGTAGATCTAAAAAAGTATGTTTATAACAATCTGGGAATGACCCCCAATCAATTAGCTAAAAAAGTACTGTTCCATTATTTATCGAAATCGAATGGTTCTCCGGCTTAATTTAGGTGAAAATACTCAGCTAGAATGACTGGATATTTTAATAAAAAGCATCATATAATATTTTTAGTCGTGATATAGTTAAGATAATGAAAGTTGGGGTTTCTGTTTTAAATAAAATTCTTGATCGTTCGCGAAGATTAAAGCGTAAATATTTTAATGTTGGTCTCAAGCATCCTTCTGTGCAGTTTTTTGTCAACAAGGGCAATAGAGCTTATGATAATTCACTTCCGTTAATAAGAAAGTATATCAATAGAACGGATAAGCTACCTGCTGCTTCTGAAATTGTTCGTCATTTAGATAGGGACCTTGAATCTGTGGATAGGTCGATAGAGAGTTTTTTTAATCCTAATGGCACAATCAATGATGATCTAATAAGAAAAGCTGCTCAAGACATTCACGATGCAGCGCAACAATATTCTATCCATGGATCAGGCTCCGATAATCCGATTACGATCGAAGTCCTGTTTGGATTAGAACAGTTTTTCCTTGCTTTAGATAATGTTATTAAGGTCGGATCTGATTTACAAAAACAATACCCAGATAGAGCCAGTGAGATTGACGATAGATTGGAGTCCACCTTAATAAAGTTCGATCAATGCTTCCAGTCTTTATTGGTTCAATTTGATAAAGAAACTAAAGATCTGATTCAGGAATTATTCAAATATGTTTTCCCAGATTGTAAAAGTTATAACACTGATTCCTTGTATCCAAATGGTGTTGAGTTGAGTATTATGGGCAAGCATACTAGAAACGTTCAAGAGTTGAATTTCTCTGAGTTTTGTAAAGGGCTTCATTCTGCAGCTTTACAGCTAGAAGAGCATACCGGAAGTGTAGCTAACCTTGCTGCGTATGTCCGACAATATGGTGAAGATATTTTTCCAGCTGGGGCTTCTGATCAGTCTGCTAATCTGATTCCGAATTTGCTTAAGATTATAGAGAATGATCTCAATGAATACACTACTAATGCGACCCCTTGGCGTGACAGAATAAAGGATTTGACAACTTTCATGCAAACATACTCACAAGCTAGTGCTGGTGCTGGTGTTATTAATAAGGGGGCAGAAAAAGTTCTTGATAGTTTTGAAACTTTATTTCAAACTGTCGCTTCACTAGATAAGGTGTATGATTTTTTGAATCGCGATCGTGGACCATTTTATACACAAAGATTAGCTCTTCGTCCACATCTTGCTGAAATAAGAAGTAAGCTCACTGGGTTTTTGAATTCTTTACTAGAGAACTTTGATCTAGAAACTAGAATGAGTATCAGGACTCGAAGTTATGGAGTTTGGGATCAACTCATAAAGGAAAAAAGGCTAAAGCTTGATTCCCCTTTTAAAGTAATGCAAGATAAGCCATCCGGTCTCAAAACCTTAGTTAGCGCACCAAGTAAAGAAAGAAAACTGACTTATGAAGATATTAAATTTGCCTTTGAAGAAATTTCCAGCAGGCTGAAACCGCTTACAGATATTTTAGCTCCAAATGGCTCTAGTTCTGACTCAATGCTACAAGAAAAGCTTGAAAATTTAGGGGAATGGTTTAATTCATGTTGCGCAGTTATTGGAGATAAGATCAATCCTGTGCTGAAAGCAGCTCATACAATTTTTGATGATCATGGTGATGTAGTAAAATTGAAACGTGACGGGGAAGCTCAGAGTTTTGATAAAGAGTTTAGAGATTTAAATCATTTAAGAACTATGCTTGGCAAGATAAATGACCTGGGTGGTGATAAGAGTCCAATGATCAATACTGCACCTATTAATAATTTGATTAGTGGTTTAGTGGATATATTTAAAAGGTTCAGAACATCAATACATCAAAAAGCTTAATTGATTTGCTACTCTATTAAAAATGTTTACAGGATTAATCGAAGAACAAGGTGTAATTAAGAGCTTGACTCATGAAGGCTCTAATCTTCATATTGAAATCAAAGCTAATGTGGTGCTGGAGGATGTGGCTCTGGGAGACAGTATTGCCGTTGATGGTGCTTGCCAGACTGTTGTTAAAATCACTGATGATTCTTTTGTGGTTACTGCTATCGATGAGACCTTGAAGCTGACAAATTTTAATGCTTTTGTTATTGGAACTAAGGTTAATCTGGAGCGTTGTTTGAAGCCCAGTGACAGGCTTGGCGGGCATATTGTACAGGGGCATGTTGATGCGCTTGCTGAGCTGAAGTCTGTTACAGATGAGGATGGCAGCTATGTACTTGAATTTAAAATACCGCAACAACTTTCTAAATACATTATTTACAAAGGCTCTATTGCTGTTAATGGTATTAGTCTCACAGTTGCAGCTGTAAATGACGATAGTTTTAAGGTATGTATCATTCCAAAAACCTGGGAGATGACTAACCTGGCTGATCTCAAACTTGGTGACCAGGTCAATATCGAGCCAGACCAAATTGCTAAGTACGTGGAAAGCTTGCTTGATTATAATGGGTGTGTCGTCAAACGTAATACACAAAGTGAAGGTCTTAATATTTGATCATTTGTTCAAGTTTGGCGAAAAGTACGCCCATGTAAAAATAATGTGTAGTAGTTAAGATTTAATCTAGTCCCCAGAAAATATCAGTGCCTAGGTTTTCTACTGTATTAGATTGTGCTGAAATATCATCTTTTTTAAGTGAATTGAAATTAGAAATTGCACTGCCATCATCGATTTCAATAGCACGGCGACCTACTGTGACATTGATTTTGGTTTCAGTATCATTGTATCTTGCAAAGATTGTATAAAGTCCCGGCTCTAATTTACCAAGACCTACTTTACGTCCTTGTTTGAGGAATAATCTCTCTGGTACTTCTCCCTCTGCTAATTCAGTGTCATTAGAGATAGAGAGTGCTTCCCAAACAATTTCATTATTATGGCTGCTTTCAACTGCGTTACTGGCATCCAGAATATAAGCTATGGCTGAGATTTTTCTGTTTTTGCGAACTCTATTTTTGCGTGGTTTGTTTATATGAACAAATGATCTATTTTCAGACAATAAAGCAACATCGGAGCTAGCCAGGTCTTTATCGTCAATGACTCCATCGCCATTAGTATCGGCATTAGCTTCACCTTCAGCGACAATCTCCAGTTTGAATGAAGTTCTTGCTTGAGCACCTTGACTGTCAACGACTCTAACCAAAATAGTATGACTACCAATAGCTAATTTACTGGCATTGAACCGTGTCCCTGTTCCAAGTATTCCTTGATTGTTTGAGACCCAAGTGACACTAAGCTCACTATCATCATCCTCAATATCATAAACAAAAACTCTTAATTCAAAATCAGTGCCTTCTTCGACTCTAAAGCTGTTGTTTGTATCAAAATCAATATCTGTAATCAAAGCAATCCCTGGTGTTAAATTTCCAGGTGGGTTGATAACAATAGATGGTCCATTGTCGACAATGTCAATTGGGTTTTTTGTGATTTTTTTAAGTTGATGGCTTTCAGTTGCAGTGAAGATGATTTCGTTTTGTGTATTAATGACAACACCTCTAGGACTATTAATCTCTGCCAGGTCAACTGTAGTATCAAGGTTATTTGCTTGACCAGTGCCGGCAATAGTTGTGACAGTACCAGTTGAGCTAACTTGCCTGATACGATTATTTCCAGTATCCACAAATACGATATTGTCCTTTTGATCATGAACCATATAAAAAGGTTCGTTAAGCTGCGCGTTTTGTCCTTGCCCGTCTTTAAAACTTTGCACACCACTACCAGCTAGAACAGAAACATTACCGGAGCTAATTTTTTTGATTTTGCCATTGCCTGAGTCAGATACATATAGATTACCTTTGCTATCGAAACTTAGACCTGCAGGATTATTAAAACCAGCACTTAATTTTGGACCGGTGCCATCTGCATTCTCACCACTACCAGCAAAAGTTGTGACACTGTTATTGGCTTCGTCTATCACTCTGATTCTATGGTTGCCATAATCTGCAACATAAACCAAGTTATCAGGACCTACTTTTATGTCGTAAGGGTTTTGGAACCTAGCTTCAGCTAGAGTGCCATCAGCAAAACCAGCTGAACCATTACCTGCAATAGTTGTTACTATTCCTGAGCTAGAAATTTTTCTGATTCTATGGCCTCCAAGCTCGCTAACATATAGGTTGTTCGAGTCATCAATATCAAGTCCAACCGGTTCATCAAAAGTTGCTTGAGTTAGCGCATCACCATCGACCCCACCTGAATTACCTACTAAGCCTGCATAAGTAGAGATTCTATTGAGGCTAGGCTTGTATTTTCTGATGACATGGTTTTCTTTGTCAGCAATATATACATTGCCTTCCTTGTCTTGAGTGATTCCCCAGGGACTATGTAATTTAGCTAACTTTGCTGCTCCGTCTCTTAGTCCAGTTGCACCAGTACCAGCGATAGTGACAACTTTAAGAGTTTGAATATTGTTAGTGCCAGTACCTTCGACACTGCTTGAATCCACAAGATTAGAAGAAATAAACCTTATCCTACTATTTTGTGTATCTGCGACTATCAAGTCTCCATTACTATTTGCAATTAGTGCTTCTGGTCCTTTAAAGGAAGCCAAGGTTTTATTACCATCTCTAAATCTTGGTAGACCATTACCAGCGACTGTTGTCACTGAAGCATTAGTATCAATTTTTCTGATTCTATTGTTGCCAGTATCAGCAACAAAGATATTGTTATTACTATCTATCGTAATTCTTGTTGGCGAATTGAAGCGTGCTGCATTAGCTCTAGCATCTAAATATCCAGAGCCAGAACCACCAACAAAGGTTGTTGTAATCCAATTTGAGTTAACCAAGCTAATTTTTCTAATGGCATTGTTGTTTTTATCCACAACAAAAAGATCACCATTAGCATTTACTTCTACATCTGTAGGACTATCAAAGAGTGCAACACTAGCAGGACCATCAATTGAACCATTAGATTCAGCAGTGCCAGAAATTGTTGAAGTACTGCCGTTAGCAAGTACCATTCTGATTTGATGACTAGTAGTATCGGCAACATAAACATTGCCAGCGCTATCTACTGATAGACCTTGCGGGTCTCTAAATGCTGCCATGAAACCGGGACCATCGATGTTGATATTGCTACCACTACCTGCAAGGGTACTAACAATTCCATCGGGTGTGATTTTTCTGATTTTCCTACTTAAGCGATCAGCTACGTAAAGATTATCACTTGAATCAATAGCAATATCGTAAGGCTCACTAAAACTTGCTGATGTGGCAGCGCCATCAGTACTACCACTATTGCCACTGCCAGCAAAAGTACCTAGGTTACCATTAGCATATAAAATCTTGATGATGTCATTAACAGCATCGGCAATGTATAAATTACCAGCACTGTCGTAAGCGATACCTCGAGGTTGATTGAGTCTATTAAAACCAAATTCTCCATCGATATTCCCTAACTTTGGGCTTCCCGCTAGAGTTCTTACATCTGGTGCTACATAGCTTGCATCAAGATCAACTTTTCTCAAGCAATGATTGTCTCTATCCGCGATCAAAAGAGTGTTGTCTGATCTAATGAGAGCTGCAAATGGCTGATCCAGAAGAGCTGTATTCTCATCTCCATCTCTATAACCATCATGGTCTACTCCAAGACCAGCAAGAGTTACTACCTGATTATTACTATTAAGTAGTTTTA
>CAWUIS010000092.1:0-7312 GCA_963922625.1 uncultured Candidatus Melainabacteria bacterium
CTTTGATTTACTTGTTCATAAAGTTTTTCAAGTCTATCACCAATCAAACTACTTAAAATTGCTTGTGAATAACCCTGCGCGGTAAATGTCTCTATGACTTTATTTCTGATTTGACTAGCTTCTTGCTTGATATCAACACCAACAAAAGTTGAAGGACAATTGGCTGGAATCTTGTCAAAGCCATAAAGCCTGCCAATTTCTTCTATTAGATCAATATCACGCTTGAGATCTAGTTGCCTAAAACTGGGTATAGAAAAACTGAGTCTTTCTTTCTCTTGTTTAGTGTTTTTAATCTCGAGTCTTTCTAGTAATTGGATAATGCTCTCTGAACTAATTTCTATACCTAAATGTCTTTTAACTTGGCTAAGTTCAAGTTCTACGATTTGCTCTGAGACTAATTCAGAACCAGCTTGATTGATTGCACCGACAGTGATTTTACCATCAGCTCTAGTATGGTTTGCAAGCAACTCGATTGCTCTCAATAAAGCTTTATAAGTACCAGCTTTATCTACTCCTCTTTCGTAACGGCGCTTAGATTCAGATTCTACGCCTGCTGCACGTGAACTTTTTCTGGTCACTGCTGGATTGAAGACAGCACATTCGACAATGATATTAGTAGTTTGGTCGTTAATCGAGTGATCTAAACCACCCATAACACCAGCAAGTGAGACCGGCCCGCTAGCATCAGCGATAACTTGATTGATTTCTGTAAGCTTACAAGTTTTTTCTTCAAGAGTGGTCAGCTCTTCACCAAGCTTGGCTCTCCTTGCTTCAATGAAATCACCAGAAAGCTTTTCTCTGTCGTAAAAATGCATGGGTTGGCCTAGTTCAAGCAATACATAGTTAGAGATATCAACAATATTATTGATGGATTTTGTACCCATCGCGTTCAGCCTGTCTTTGAGCCACTGCGGTGACTGCTCGACTTTCAAGTTTTCAATAGCCACTGTATAAAACAAAGGGCAATCATCTTCTGAAGCGATTTTGGGCTGGATGGTTTTAATTGACTTGTCTTGGTTGATTAAAGGATGCTTCTCTAAATCTATTGCAGCTGGTAGCTTAAGATCTTGATCAAGTAGCGCGCTTAACTCTCTAGCCTGACCAACCACACTCAAAGCATCTCCGCGGTTACTGCGAGCACCAAGCTCCAAGACATAATCAGTGCTAAGACCCAGAACTGTTTTTATAGGTGTACCGATAGCATGATCTCCAGCTTGATTGATGATTTTTTCATTACTAGGATCTTGCAGGAGATATATGCCATCACCTTGGAGTGCCTGGATCTTTGCCACCTCGTCTTCATCAAAACCAAGTTCTTCAGAAGAGCAGAGCATCCCGCAACTTTCAACTCCACGAATTTTTGATTTTTTGATTTTCATTTTGCTGCCATCTTTTCTATTAGTGACAGATGAGCCGACAAGTGCAACGGGTACTTTTTGTCCTACTTTTATATTGCTAGCGCCGCAGACAATTTGGCTTATTTGCCCTGGGGCGATCTCAGTTTGAGTGACTTGTAATTTATCGGCATCAGGATGCTTGGTGATCTCTTTGATCTCAGCTAAAACGATATCCTCACCCAGCAGCTCTTTGCTTGCTTTGATCTCTTCAACTTCAAAGGCTCCCATGGTTAGTTTTGAAGCTAAATCTTCTAATTTAATATGCGAAAGCTCAATAAAATCACAAAGCCAGTTGTATGATAGTTTCATGGCTTCATATTCTAACAAACAAGCTGCCAAGCTTATCCAAGACTTTGTACCTTATAACGAATCTAAGATCTGGGATATTGCAAGTGAGTACTACGCCGGCAAGGGCATTATGGCATTTAGTAGTGGCTCCAATAACGCTGTTCCCCATGGAGTCAACACTAATTATCAAAACGCTCTTGCTTTTGCTCGGCTCATAAATATTTATATTGTCAACAACAAGCCAGAAGATAAAGTGCGCATACTTGAATGCGGAACTGGCTCAGGTTTGTTTGCTTTTAACCTGCTTACAGCTCTCAAAGATTTAGATATTTTACATAAAGTTACCTTAGTGATTTCTGACTATTCTGAGACTGGTCTTCTAGAGCTTGATGCCCTTGGGGTTTTCAAAGACTTTAAGAAAAATCAAGATTATCAATACAAGGTGGTAGATATTCTCAAACCAGAAATTGCTCAAGATGAATTTGACATTGTTGTCCTGAACTATGTGCTTGATGCAATACCTCTAACAGTGCTGAGAAAAGCAGATGCTGGATTTGAAGAGCTAGAACTTAGAATCATCCAACATGCAGAAGATAAAGCTGATGTTTTGGACAACGCTTTTTATTTAAAAAACCTTATTAAAGAAACTCGCTGGCAAAATTACGTTAACGATAAACAAACAGAGCTTGAACAAAAATATTTTGATAGCTTTGCTGAGTATTATAAAAACAGCAAAAAAGAATTTATTCTTTTTCCTTATGCTGCAATAGAAGCCTGCCAGTCTTTACTCGGGAAGATTAAAGAAACGGGCTTTGTTTATATTAGTGATATTAGTCCGGGTTCAGGTCCGTGGTGTCAGGTGGTAGGCAATGCTTTAGCGCATGAAATAGATCCTGGCTTTTTTGAGTCACATTTTACTAAGCAAAAAACACCTTGCTTTAAACAAGTAGATGATTTGGTTTCAAGATTGGTCTTGAGTAAAAGCGAAAATGCCAAAGAACTTTTGCGCTCTGGTATTCATGAAAATTTTATCGAAAATAATCTTGTGAAGCGCTATGTAGACCTGCGTGAAGTTTTAGTACGTTTTAGCTATAAAGAATCAGCGGATGTAATGAAATTTGTTCTTGAAGAATTTGATAAAGTGGCGAAAAATTCACCTTACCAAGGTATATTTTGGGGTAATTATTACAGCATTCTAGATGATCTGGAAAAAGCAATCGACTACTACAAAGCTGCTCAAAAGCTTGATTACCTAAATAGCTACAGGCTAGAAGACTTAGTAAGAAAACTAGAACTTAAGCTCCAAGAAAGAAAATAACTCTATATAGGCTTTTTCGATTTGTTTATGAAAAGCTGGATCCAGTGCTTGATCGAGATTGAGACTGTCTGGGTAAAATTTTTCAACCCATGCACCAAGGTTTTGATAAAGTGTTTCATCAAAAAACACTTTTGGATGCGCTGCTGAAATTTCAGCTTCAGACATCACCACTCTTAAGCGCAAACAAGCAGGACCACCACCGTTGCACATACTCTGCTTAAGATCTATAAACTTGACTTGATTAATTTTGTTTGAATTGTCAATCAAGATTTTATCGATAAAAGCTTTTACTCTAGTGTTTTGCTGAGATTCTAAGGGTGCCAGCAAAAGCATATCCTCAGTTAAACTCAAAAGCTGAGAATTAAAAAAGTAGCTTTCAACAGCGTCCTTGACACTAAAATCCTCTTCAGAAATTTCAATACAAATTAAATTTTGGCTGTATTTTTGCTGGAATTTTTCTTGTAAGTTTTCAAGCACTTGGTTTTGCTTGGCAAAGGAGTTTTGATGATATAAAAAATGGTCTTTATTTACTGTGCTGATAACGTCGTTATGAAAAACGCCTTGGTCAACAGCTACTGGGTTTTGCTGTGCTAATAAAACATTTGCTGGCTCTAGTCTGTGATCCTCTATTTGCTTGATACAGGCTTCCTTTGTTTGTCTGCCTGGAAATTTTTGAGGCTTATCATCCTTGCCAGCTAGATCATAGTTATATACAAAAAACTCTAACCCTTCTTTGTTGTATTCAGGACAAAGCCGGCTATGGTTAGCAGCACCTTCATCTTGCAATTCATTTGCAAGCGGGGGATGTACACTAAAGTGTTTTTCATCAGCAAAAACTTGCCTTAAGTAGGTTTCAGTGTAGCTAGCTTCAAGCGATCTATGGAAATTGGCAGCAAGGTTTGCAACAGTGATATGTAACTTGCTATCTTGGCTATCTGGGCTAGGTGAGATGGTTGCAGCATTTGCTGTCCACATATTAGAAGATGCCAAAGCTGCTCTGGTGTTAGTTTCTAGAAAGTGCTTTATTGGTTTGGGTTGAGGCGGAATAAAAGCTTGTTGGATCCCAAGCTTATAAACTAAGTTCATTTTTTCAAGGCTTTGTAGGGCAGCTTTTTTAGGGAAAGAAAGCTGACCTTTATTGTTTTCGGAAGCAAGATTACCGGCTGACAAACCAGAAAAAAGATGGGTCATTCCTGGCATACCATCAAAATTGACTTCAAAAAACTGCATAGGTAGTATTATAGCGGTGTCGCCTTAAAGGTCTAGTGCATCAAAATATGAAAGAAGAACACCAAGAAATTTATCAAAAATTAGATCGATTTCTTCATGAAATTAGCTCGGTGAAAAACACGAGAAACGATGAGTTTTTGATTAGCAAAGTTGAAGCTTTGCTGGTTTACGTGGAGCAATTACTCAAAGAACATTTTCAGATTGAAGAAGATGAGCTTTTTCCTGCTTTAATAAAGTCAAATCCAGAGCTGGAAGCGTCAGTTGAGGTTTGTCTTGAAGAGCATAAAACTATCAAAACTAAATTTACCAAATTAACAGAGTGCCTGTTGAAATTCAAACAAGACCAGAGCATCGATTACAAAAGCAATTTGCTTTTCCCTGCTTATAATTTAATTGCAACTATTAACCATCATGCTCAAAGAGAGGATCGGGAGTTGTTTTAGCTACTGGTCCCAAGCTCTCCTCTTAGATTTTTACGTAAAATCCTTTTACTCTCAGCACTTTGCTCAGGGTCGTTTAAGTAGTCAGTAACTTCTGCTGATTGAGGGTCCAGTGAACTAGCACTTTGATCAAGCTTGTTAAAATCATCAAAGATATCTAGCCCCATTCCTTTTTGAACGAGTGTGTCGATAGTAACAGTGTCGTTAAAAGTAGTCATGATTTTCTTAACCCAGTCAAATGCAACACCATGTTGAACATAAAGAGAGCCTGTGAAACTACGCTTGAGAATGTCAAGGATTTTGTCTTGATGGGCCTGATCTCCCCTGAGATTGAAGTTACCACATGGAGGCTTGTCAAATTTATTAATAGAAACCTCTTTTAAATTTAAGCCGATATCGTCAATAAACTTAATATCGGTATCATCAGGTAGACCTTGAATGATCTCTGATTTTTTGTAGGCAGAAGCCCCCTTTAGAAGACTTCGCAATATAGGTTTACTTTCTTCGAGACCACAATCGCTGATTAATTTACTAATAATACTGTGAAGCTCATGATCGTTATATTTTCCTTCGTTAATTAATTTTGTGTAGGTTTGTATATCAGCAGGTTTAATTTTTTTTGCCCGCATTAAATTTGAAAAATCCAGATTATTCTCAATAACAAAGTCTAAGCTAAGTTGATCTTTAACTTTCTTGGCTAATTTCGGTAACAATCTCTGATTTTTTAATTCTTCACGAATATACGGATCACTCAAATCAATCTCAGGCGAGTCTATGACGTCAACATAAAGGGCTAATGTTAATGGTATTTTTGCTCTTCTTATGAAGTCGATGCCAACTTTTTTCTCAAGCTGACCAAGAAGTTTGACTTTATCATCGACATTCATACCGGGTGTTAATAAGCTGTTTTCAAGCTTTGGTGTCAGTCGCAATGTACCTAGTTTTAATTTCCCAGCTCTAATAAACATTAAAGGACCCAGATTATGTTTTTCTATTTGATCTTGAGAAATTCTGGATCCATCAAAATTCTTTAATATTTTTCTTTCTTGACGAGAATTTAAACCATCGTTTTGTAGTAATTCAAAAAGAAACTTATTATTGTGCTTAAACGAGTGGAGTAAGTCTTGATAAGAAAATTTAAATATAGGGAGTTGTAATACATTTAGCATAATCTCGGCTGCTTGGTCCTCATTACCAATGTCTGCAATTGTTTTTGAGAATAGTTTTGCTAGAAGCTTAGAATTAGGCGTTGGTAGGATATTTGACGAGTAACATCTTATTATTGCTGGTATCAAGTCTTTTTTATCCTCTTTAATCGCCACATAAATATAAAGCTTTGCCGTAAAACTGGCGAGTGCCCTTCTATAATCAGGCTCATTATGGAGTTGAGCTAAAAATTCACTAGCATTAACGGTATTTAAAAAATCAGAGCTGGTTTGATCATCAAAAAAATCCCTATTAATTGATCTTAGCCCTGCGTATAATTGACTTTGGTCAATATGCCTAGAAGCTTCATACATTGGATGACATTTATTAGGGTCTGGACTTGCTAAAAATCCAAAAAAAGCTGGAGGACTATTTTTGCTTTCCCAAGAAGATCTAAAAGCCTCTGCACCATAATGGAAATCTAATATTGATTGGTCATAATCCATACCTGAAATGTCATCTGTATGTTGATGAGTAGTCGAGAAAAAAGCAAAGTTAGGATTGACCGCTAGCTCTTTAATTAATTTTAAAAACATAGCCTGTGATGTTTGGTTTAAAACATAGCCACCTTCTGATGTTCTTATTTCACAAAAGTTTCTGTGATCAGTGATGGTTTGTAAGTCTTTATTGAAGACAAAATTTGTGTCTTCATCTTGGAAAGAACCTACTAGTTCTAGAAGATTGTTATGGTCACTATCATGGTTGCGAAAAAACTCAATTTCAATGCCGTGATTACCATTCTTGGTACCAGATTCAGTTAATAATTCAATTTGGTTATTAGCAAGAGTAATCAAACCTGGTTCAAGATTTAAGCAGCTTTCTGCTGCTTCATTAATGGTATGGGTTAATAAAGCGTCAGCAGAAGAATATTGACTTTTCAACCCTGGTTTGTGTATAAAAATATTTTGTGCTAGATCACCTGAAAGCATGCCCTTATCTTCTAGAACGGCTAGAATTCTTGTTAATAATGTATAGTTACGATCAGCAATTATCAAGTCTAATTGAGAGAGCAAAATATGTTCAACAAATTTTGCCTGCGGTCTTGAAAACGAGCTTCCATTTCTTCCCATTTGCTCTAATCTTTGAGTAAAATACTCCGCGATTTCATCACTAGATAGAGATTTTGATCTTTCAAATGTTTGCTTTGGATCATTTTGATCTAAATCTCTAATTCTAGAAGCTTTTAATAGATGCCAAAAGTAAAGATCTGATTGTTGAGACTGAAAACCTTTATTACTGAGGAAACTACTCAATTCTTTGAAAAATTCATTGAATTGATTTTTATTTTGAAACAATAGGTCGAATTGAGAAAAATTATTAGAGTCATTTCTCTCATATTCACACTTAAAGGCAGAGAAATTTGGAACATTACTGATATTAAACTTTTGTTGCGCGTATCCACACCAGGATTCCAGAGCACTTGCTAGATTATT
>CAWUIS010000093.1:0-7303 GCA_963922625.1 uncultured Candidatus Melainabacteria bacterium
AAGGCGTAGTTTCCTATCTTGGTGGGGCGGAGCCAATGGCAGCTGTTGAAATTGCAAGACGTTCTATTTCAAGCTATAACAGACCTACAGGTTTGGAGCTTGAAGATTCACTCGCTGAGATTAAGCCTAGGTAGTTTTAACAAGTTCAATAGTTTGTGTTGGAAAGGCCATGTCAATACCGGCTTTTTCGAATTCTTCTTTGATTGACAAATTTATATCCTGGCGGCGTTCCATATACTCTTTATAATCACCGCTTAAGTGGTAATAAACAATTTCATAGTTAAGTGAAAAATCTCCAAAGCTAGCAAAAGTAGCTCGGTCTAAATCTGCGTTATCTACTTTGTTAAAAACCCTAGTGATGATTTCAGGAATCTCTTTACATTTTTCAAGTGAAGTGCCGTAGGTCACACCAATTGAAAATACAACCCGGCGTTTTTCCATGGCCTTAAAGTTTTGAATGCGGGAGTTGGTAAGGTCCTTGTTTGCAATTACTAGCTCTTCGCCTTGAAGTGCTCGCAAGCGTGTTGTTTTGAGGCCAATTTTTTGAACGTGACCCATTTTGTCATCAACAATAATAAAGTCACCAACCATAAAGGGCTTATCAAGGTAAATAGAAAGCGAGCTGAATAGATCACCCAAGATATTTTGTACAGCAAGTGCAACAGCAATACCACCAATACCCAAACTGGCAGCCAGTGAAGTGATATTAAAACCAAGATTTGAAAGCACTAAAAGTAAGGCTGTCACCCACAGAGCAAATTGAATCAGCATACTGATAGCGTTGAATGCGGTTTGGTCAGTTTCTGTGTTTTGGTCATCTTTGAGGATTTTATGGAGAAAGTATTCCATCAATGGCTTTGATATGAGGATGAATTGGATCATCAAAAGACCTAAGTAGAAACCATTGAGGTACTTATCAAAACTAGCAATAGACTTGAGACCATGAATGGCAAAGAATAAAGCTGTCAGGTCATAAAAACGCGGGTGTATATTGTCAAAAGCATCGACTAATTTATCATCAAATTTAGTTGGGGTTTTACTTGCAAAATCTTTCAGCCGAGCTAGGATGATGCCGCGAAAAATTCTAAAAATAATCGCAAGCCCAAAAAATATGCCAAAAGCGATCAGATATTCTTCAATGCTATTACCAAAATAGCTTTTAGATAGTAATTCCTGAGTATTCACAGGCATTATTCTATAATACATACATGCACTTTGTTGTTTTTGGTGTCGGAGCTATTGGTGGTTTTTACGGTACTAAACTTGCAAAATATATTAATGCTAATTCACAGGAGCATAGGCTTAGTTTTATTGCTCGTGGCATGACTTTGTCTGTTTTAAAAAATAGAGGCGCTAAGCTCATTTGTAAAAAAGAAACTCTTGGGGAGATGCAGGAGACTATTATTATTGAAAAAAATCTCAACATCCTTGAGCGTTATCAGGATTTAGAGATTAAAGCAGCTGAGCCTACTGTGGTTTTACTCTGCGTGAAATCAAAAGATACTTTGAGCTGTTGTCAGGATATAAAAGAGAACTTTAGTGAAAATACGGTGGTAGTTTCTGTACAAAATGGCATCGAAAATGAGGAGCGCATTATCGAGATTTTGGGTACTAAGCACTGCATCCCGGCATTAACGACCGTTGCTGCTGAGGTTTTAGAGCCTGGAATTTATATGCAAAAAGGAAGCTACGGTCTTACTCTCGGTGAGCTTGAAGACAATAAAGAGCTGAAGTTCTCAGGCTTTGATATTTCTCGACTGGAGGCTATTGATCAAGTTTTAAAAGCTGCAGCTATAAAATCTTACTTGGTTGATGATATTTATCATAAGCTCTGGTCTAAGCTAGTATGGAATGCTAGTTTTAATCCTGTAAGTGTTCTTTATGAAAAAACTATCGGCCCTTTAATGGCAGATAAAGAGATTCTTGACTTGATCAAAGGTGTCATGAATGAAGTCAGAGTATTAGCAGCTGCAGAGGGCTTTGTTTTGGATGATGATGTTGCTGAAAAGCATATAGAGCGTACTAGTAGCCCTGCTTGGTATGACTTTAGAACTTCAATGCTTCAAGATTTTCAGAACGATAAAATTATTGAGCTGGATGATTTGCTTGGAGTAGTTGTACGTAAGTCTAAAAAATATAATCTAGAAGTGCCTTATGCAAGCCGGCTTTTGCTAGCAATGGAAGAAAAGCTGATGCTTTTAAAAGGTATTTGATGGTTTTATTATTATTGATTTTTATTGGTTTTTTGCCACTTAGTGCACAGGATAAAATGCTGGCAGTTGTTCCTGATACCATACAAACAATTTTTGCTGAAAAGCTGCCAGGCTCTAAGTTTCGTATTGATGGTAGTTTGAGCTTTCAAGATAGAATTTGGATTCCGGTAATCGCTGAGACTAGTGCCGCAGATGAGAGTCAAATGGAGCCTATAAAATTGGTTTTTAAAACTGATACAGATGTATATTTTTTCTCTAATAAATGGGTATTTATTCCAATTGAGAACAATACTATTAAAGGTTTAGATTACTACCCAGAGATTATCCAGGAAACTTTACTTGAAGCAAAAATTATTCCTGAGTTTTTATTACCTCAAGATTTTAGTTTACCTCGTGATTTAGCCATGATTGCCGGGCGGCTGCCGGTGCCACTAAGAGCTGTTGAACTTGCTAGTGATAGAGAAGTTTTGTATAGAGAGAGAGTAGCTCAAAAGCAAGAAACTAAAATAGAGTTTTTTGCTTACTCGGCTAGTAATGGTGACCTGGCTCTTTTTGCTATTGATAACGGTTCTGAGCTGCTGAAAAATGATTTGAGTGAATTGAGCTCAGATCTTTCTTTTCTTTCTAAGGTTAAAAATATTGACGCTAAACATTTTTTTATTGAGCAAAACCAAGCTCAGATTTATAGACTGGAGCAGTCAAATAAATTAAAATTTGACGCAACTAAGCCAATTGAAAAAGATTTAAACCCTGAGTTTAAATTAGAGAAATACTTCTCTCTATACGATTACGGACTTAAAGCGAGCTTGCAGGATTTTGTTATAAGCAATGACAAGTCAACTTTATACGTGCTCACAAAAAATCCTAATAATCTTTTGGTTATTAACCTTGAGACTAAAGAGCAAATTAAAAAGATAGAAACCCCTTATGCTTGTTCTGATTTGTTTATTGTCTCAAGATCAACCAGCGAGCCCGATAAAATATTATTCTTTTCAAAAGCTGCAGCCAAAGTCTTTATCCTTAATACTTTTGATCACCGTATTTCACAAGAAATAGCTCTCAACAAACTCAAGCAAGAGTTTAACTACTTGCCAAGGTCACTTTTGGTTGATACTGACAATATTTATTTGGCTGTTGAGGCTATAGCCAAGAAGAAAAATGATTTGTTAGTTAATAAAGCGAGCTTGCTAGCTTTGGATATTGTTACCGGAGCTTTGCAGTCTGAAATTCCTTTAGACTTTGTACCTCAATGGATGAGCTTTTCAGCTGATGGCCGTTATATTTATACACAAGGAAGTTTTTTAAGAGAAACCTATCTTGCCAAAATAGATCTTGGACAGATGCAGCTGAGTTCGAATTTGAAACTAGATGCTGATTTTAGAGACCCGTCGCAGTTGGAGCTTCTAAACAAAAATATTTTATTGGTACCAAGCTCCATATCAAATCAACTTGGTTTCATTGATACCGAGTCTTGGACTATGATGAAAAAATTTGATCTTGGTTTTCAAGCTAATTTGTTGCACAAATATGTATCAAACTGAGATAGAAAGTAAAGCTCAAAGCATTTATATCCACCTGCCTTTTTGTAAAACAAAATGTCCTTATTGTGATTTTGCTAGTTTTGCAAAAGTCAGCGAGTGGGATCTCAAGCGTGATTACTTAGATGCGTTACTAAATGAAATTAAGCATAAAATGAACCTGGTTAGACTTGAGAAAATCTCGACTATTTTTTTTGGAGGTGGTACTCCTAGTGTTCATAGTCCAGAAGAAATTAAAGCAATTTTACAAAGTATCAAAAAACATAGTAGCTTTGCTGATGATATTGAAATCACCATGGAACTTAATCCTGGCACTGTAGATAAAGAAAAATTACAAGCCTTTGTTGATATTGGGATTAACCGCGTTAGTTTTGGCGCTCAAAGTTTTGATGAGAAACTTTTAGAGAAGCTTGGGCGTGGTCATAGCTTGCAAGACAGTTTTGATACTGTTGAAATTCTTCAAAATCTTGATTTGAAATCTTGGAGTTTTGATTTGATTTATGGTTTGCCTGGACAAAGTCTGGCGTCTTGGCAAGATACTGTAAATCAGGCTTTGAGTTTTGAGCCAAAGCATATTTCTGCATATGCTTTGAGTATTGAAACAGGTACTCCTTACGGTGATATCTATAAAAATTCTCTGCATCCGAGCTTGCCTCAAGAAGATTTGCTTGCAGATATGTATCTTTTTGCTAATGACAAGTTTGCAGCTACTGGTCTGCAACGCTACGAAATTTCTAATTGGGCTTTAGCAGGGCATGAATGCCGTCATAATCTTTGCTACTGGCAGGCTCATGAATATTTAGCTTTTGGGCTAAGTGCTCATGGTTATATTGATTCGCGGCGTTATTCTAATACTCGTGATTTGAGAAAATATATTGAAACTTTTCAGCAAGACTCTCAAGATTTTTTCTATGCTGCTGATACTCTAGATCTAATCACTCCAGCAGAAGCTGAGGAGGAAGAATTTATGCTGGCATTACGTTTGAATACTGGTATATCTAGATCTAGCACTTTATTCTCGAAGTTAAATCAATCCAAGTTACAAGAGTTTATCGAGCAGTCTTTGTGCTCAGAGGAAAACGGAGTTGTTTCTTTAACTGCCAAAGGTGCTTTGTTGAGTAACGAAATTATTTTTGCTCTTATGAAGACCTAATTTTTTATTGTTTTACTATAATAGATCAAGTTAGTGTCTAGCAATAATGAGTCTCAAAACAAATTTCCTTTAAGCATTCTTATAGGCTTCCTGGTTTTGTGTGTTATAGCGGCTAGTTATTGGTATCTCAGATCCCTGGATTATTCTAGCTTTATAAAAGCTCAGATTTCTTCCAAAATAAATGGTTCGCTTGATTTTTCTTCTTACCAGCTATCCTATGCAGATGAAAGCCTTGAGCTAGCAGTAAAAGATTTACAGCTTTTTGATCAAGAGCATCAAGTTATTCTTACTGCAAATGATTTAGTGATTGATGCTGTTTTACTTGAATTAATAAATCCGCTGCAAAGAGAGATTAAGCTTAGAGCAAACAGGCTTGATTTTAATGCCAGTAGAGACCGAAACGGTGTTTGGAATTTTCAAAAACTGGCTAAAAAAGCTACTAAGAAAGCTCCTTTTAGATTAGCTCGTTTAGAATTGCCTCAAATCAATCTAAATATTTTTGATGAAGCTAGCGCTAAGGAGATTGTCCATAAGAACCTTGAGCTTGATATAGACAGAAAGCGCTCGTCAAAAACAACTTATCGTATCTCTCTTCAGTCACCAGTTCAAGAAGCCAACAACTTAAAAATCTATGGTACTTACGATATAGAAAAACAAAAAGATCAAACCATACTCGAGAAAATTCAAGACTTAGATCTTGATATCAAAGCCTTGGATTTTTTAAACCTGAGCTTTTTTGCAAGTCTTGTGGACTTGAGTTCAGATTATAATTTAAATACTTTAATTAATGAGACTTTTACTGAAGACCTTCACCTAGACTTCCATTCAGCTAAAGCTGAAGAAAATGAAGCTAATTTGGATCTTAATTTTGCCCTCTCTTGGTCAGATTCTCTGATTAAAATTGAAGGTCAACTTATTGATTGGTTGCAACTTGAACCAAAGCCAGAGTTTCGAGCTTTATTCAAAAATATTGATTTATTCAAGCTTAAAAAAGATTCTAGTCAAATTGCTCCTCATATTCCCAACTTTGTATTGGACTTATTGCAGAAGATTCATCATGAAACAACTCTCTCAGGTCTTGTTAATGTCAAAGATAGTATCGAACAGCCAAAAATTGAAGCTGAGTTTGATATTTTTAATCCTTATGTTTTGCTTGCAAAGCAGGAACAGCAGAGGGTTAAAGCCAGCTTTAGCTACAATAAGGACAAATTCTTACTTGAAGAATTTGAATTGCCCGTTGATTTTTCTGTGGTGAAAATCAATGGAGAACTTGATCAGCTTCATGATAGTTTTGATATCAATTTATTGGCTGATGATTTGGCTCTGGATAAAATTAAGCCATTAATTGATGAACTTCCTGTTTTAGGGGTCTATAAAGAAGCTTTTAAATTATCCAAAATCAAGGGTTACACTAGCTTTGGTTTGAATATCAAAAAAGAGGAAGCTAAAGCTTCTGTGCTTGAAGGTGATTTGAAGCTGTCTAAAGTAAACTTTATCTCAAAAGATTACCCACTTATTTTTGCCGATCTTGCAGCAGACCTAAAGATCAAAGGTGATCAAGTGAATATAGACAATATTCAATCTTATATAGATGGAGATTACTTGGAAGCCAGAGGTAATATTAATTTAAAATCTACTTCTGGTCTGCATCTTGAAATAGCTTCTCCTCGTATCAATGCAGCAAATCTAGTCAAATCAAAAATTCTTTCTTTGGTAAATAGCTCTGATATACAACTTGAAACTGCTTCTGGAGATATTAAAGATGCTTATTTGCTTATTGATAAAGCTCAAGACCTTTTTAAAATTAATGGCAGGCTGGATTTTGAAGGAGTTAATTTATCTTTTGTGAATCAACCTCAGTTGAAAAATATTCGTGGAACTGTCAATCTTAAAGATGATAAGTTTAATTTTCAAGATTTTAATCTAAGTCTTGATAATTCATCACGACTTAGTTTGAGTGGCAAAATCAACCAAGACTATTCAAGCCCTGAGCTGAGTATTGGACTTGATAATTTTGATATTGCAACCTTATTGCAGTTTTTTGATCCTGAAAGTAGTTTTGGTCTTGATGTTAAAGACGGTAGTTTAGATGCTGACCTGAAGATAGAGAATGACTCTGTGACTGGTTCTGGCTTTATAAACAGAGCAGATTTGATTTATAAAAAATCCCAGCTTGCTAAATATCCTATTATTGATTTTAACGGTAATTTGCTCCTGGATAAAAATCTAACTATTGCTAATGCCTCTGCTTATTACGGAAGCTCTAGATTCTCTAATCTCCTTGTTGATTTGAAAAATTACCGCTCGACTGATGACTACAATATTGACTTAAGTGGTGATCTTAATTTACTTGTCGATGAAATCTCTGATTTGATTCCAGCAAATATTGGCAAGTTCTT
>CAWUIS010000094.1:0-7302 GCA_963922625.1 uncultured Candidatus Melainabacteria bacterium
ACTTGCTTTAATAACGCAATTTGGTCCAATGATTGAATCTTCCACATGAACGTTTTCTTCGATTACTACACCATCCCAAATAATAGAGTTTTTGATTCTAGCTCCTGCTTTGATGGTGGCCACACCAATTTCATTTGCACCTTCTAGTACAGCACTAGCATCTATCTGGGCTTCAGGGTTTATAAAAGGAGCTAGCTCCATTTCTACTTTGCCATTCTTTAATTCGGCTAAGGTATCAAGGTATTGTTGAGGTGTGCCCAAGTCAGCCCAATAAGTATTAGGGTCAACTGCAATAGCTTGGATGTACTCGCCTGCTTCAAGTAGCCTTGGAAATAAATCTTTAGCAACATCATAAACAGGTGCTTCGTTTTCACTTGGAATATAATCAAAAATTCTTGGCTCAAAAAAGTAAATGCCTGTATTTGCCCAATTAGAAAGAGCATCTTCTTTCTTAGGTTTTTCTTGAAATTTAATAATGCGATTAGCTTCAAGTCCTTGTTTACCATTTGGTAAAAGTGAGTCAGTGACTATAACACCGAATTGTGTGGTGTCTTCTACTTGCATTTGCGCTACTGTTGCCAAGCAATCAAATTTTTCAACCGCTTCTTGATGTTTTTGATAAAGATCACTCAGATCAATATTAGTCAGTGCATCACCCATAATGATGCAGGCTGTCGAGTCTTGTAAAAATTCTTTACATCTTCGGATACCGCCAGCAACTCCGGTTAGTTTTTCTTCGTAGAGAAATTGAATATCAACTCCAAGCTTTTCTTTAGCGTCTTTGAAGTGTTGGTGAATATTTTCTGCTAGGTGATGAGTATTTGAAATGACATTTGTGATGCCGTGCTTTTTTAAATGGAGCAAAATATAATCCATTATTGTACGTCCTGCGATTTTCACAATTGGTTTTGGAACTAAGTCTGTTAGAGGGTTTAACCTTGAGCCTACTCCTGCGGCAAGCACCATTGCTTTTATGTTTTTATCAGTCATTCTGAGCAATTGTAACAGGCTTGGTTATAATTATTCTAATGATTAATCAAGAAGACAAAGCTCGCGAATCGATTATTGCTTTTTTTCTGCTCTTTTTTTGCTTTGCTGCACTGGTTACTGGCTTAGCTTTTATCAAGAAAAATAATGAGAAAATTTCCCCTGATGCTAAAGGCAAAATAGTAGATAGTTTTATGCGTGACAAAATTTCTGTTATTCCTCTGGAAGGCGTTATTTATGATAGCTACGCACCATACGCTTTTAGGCAGCAATTTAACGCTGCATTCTTGCGTAAACATCTAAACAAAGCACTCGAAAACGATAATGTCAAAGCTGTTGTTTTAAGAGTGAATAGCCCTGGTGGTACTGTTGCTACCAGCCAAGAAATTTATGAGCAAGTCATGCAACTGCGCGCGCAGAAAAAAGCAGTGGTAGTGAGTATGTCCGATGTTTGTGCTAGCGGTTGTTACTATATTGCAAGCGCTGCAGATTATATTGTCGCCAATCCAGGTACCCTTACTGGTAGTATCGGGGTTATTAGTCAGGGACTTAATTTCAAAGGCTTGCTTGATAAACTAGGTGTCAGTGATCAGACTTTTAAAGCTGGAAAATACAAGGACATAGCTTCAGCTACAAGAGAGACAAGCGAAGAAGAAAAAGCTATTATGCAAAAACTTCTCAAAGACAGCTACCAGCAGTTTTTGAAGGATATTTCGATAGCTCGCGAAATAGACATGTCAGAGCTAGAAGAAATTGCTCAGGGCTTGATTTATACTGGAAACCAGGCATTGAAAGTTAATTTGGTAGATGAAATAGGGTCTTATAAACACGCTATCGAATTGACCCGAGATTTACTACAAAACAAATATAACTACAAAAACGCTGACTCTATTAAAGTAGAAGAAGCTTGGAATAAATACTCAATTTCAGGCATTGATGAGCTACTTGATTTTGGAATGAACTCAATTAGTAATATTTTAGGTTTGGATAGCTTGAAAAATTCTCTTACACCAGGCTTGAAAAATCAAATTTTATGGCTCTATAACTAGGTTTTTAACCGTTTCTTAACTCAATTTCATCTCTGCCATTGCTTTGTATGCTCAGGTTTGTTAAATTCAGCGCTATAATTGTCTATAGCAAAGATTGATAAACCTAGATGAAAGTTAATTGTGACTTTTATATCTTCCTATGCTTAGTACAGAACAAAAAAAGCTAAGAGATCAAGCAGATAGAAGCGGTGCTTTAAAGACTAAGTCCGGTCTTGCTGTGCGTTTGATGGATAGGTCAAATGGCTATGATATTTCTCGTGTTAAGGAATTATGGGCGAATTTGACTATGATTCAGCAGATGCGTGGTAATAGTCATTGGCTAGACCAATCTAATGCTTCTGGCATGGTATGGAATGATTTTGTAACAGATCTACTTGCTAAGCGTTATACGCGACTGATTGTCTTTGAAAACGACGAGATGATTTTTGGCTTTAGTTATATAAGTATTTCCTCTGTTAATGCTCAGAACCCTAAGCAGAAAACTGCTCTCAAAGCATCTATCAATGAGCTTTATTATGAGCCTGCCTTTAAAAATAAAATTGATCTTGTAGAACTCTCTGAATTAATGAGAGCTATTTTGAAGAAATTAAATATCGAGTATATTGAATTTGCTGTAAAGGATTTACAGCCTTAGGAAATTGCTGAGTAGCTTTAATCCTGCTTGTCCGCTTTTTTCCGGGTGGAATTGTACTGCAAATAAATTTTTCCCATTCCAAATATGGCTTATAAAATCTTGTCCATAACTGCTACTTGCAAATTGTGCCTGCGGGTTTTTTAATTTGTTATCCATGCTTGCTTTATAACTATGCACAAAATAGAAATTTTCATTATTGTCTATGCCTTCAAATAGTGGGTTTTGAGGACCTTGTTGGACTTGATTCCATCCCATATGAGGAATTTTAAGCTTTAGGTTTTCTGGAAACTTATCAACGATACCCTTAAATAGTCCTAAACCATCAGAGCTCTCTGCCTCTGATTCAGTGCCTTTTTCAAACATTACTTGCATGCCAACGCATATGCCAAGAAAAGGTATACCAGAGCAAGCTTTACTAGCTATCACTTGATTGAGCCCCAATTTTTTGATTTCGTTCATAGATTGAGAAAAACTACCAACACCCGGAAAAATGATTTTTTCTGCAGCTTCTATCTCCGAAGCTTTAGAGCTGGTATAAGCTTCAGCGCCAATTAATTTTAGGGCGCTGAGCACATTAAATATATTGCCGCCCAATTTATAATCTATTACGCAGATTCTTGAATTAGCCATAACCACATTTTAACCAAGATATGATTCTTCTGCATCGTGGTTAGTTCTCCCCCCCCATCTAACTACCTAACAAACAATGTAATAAAAATTTGTTAGCCTTAAAGGAAGGTAAAATGTCACGACTCATCAAAATTGAATATGAAGAGGTCATTGATGCCGATATTATTGAAAATGATAGAGATAGGATAATGGCCTCTGTTAGGTCTTTGAACACGAATCAATTTCAAAATGTCTCAAAGAATGATGAAAATATAATCAGAGTTGAAAAGAAAGAACCCGTTAAATTTCGTAATCTTAGCTTCACACGAAAAAAACGATCTCAATTGATTAAAGCTGCTGATGCTAAAGGAAAAGCAATTACTTGGGTTGCTCCAAAAGCTAATCGATAAGATCTGTTATAGTGAATGATGCATGAAAGTTAGCGTCATTGGTACAGGTTATGTTGGCTTGGTTACAGCCACTTGTTTTTCATTTTTAGGGCATGAAGTTTTTTGTTTAGATATTAATGAGGAAAGAATCAATCTCCTCAACCAAGGAAAGGTCCCTATTTATGAACCTTACTTGGAAGATTTACTTGCCATTTGCAAAGAAAATAACAACTACCCAGTATTTTCAACGGATCCTAAGGCTGTTATACCTGAAGGTGACTTTATATTTATTGCAGTAGGTACACCGCCTAAAGCTGATGGTGAACCCAACCTTTCATATTTGCAATCAGCTGCTGAAACTATTGGTCAGAATCTTAAAGATGGGGCTATTGTTATTAATAAATCGACAGTACCAGTTGGATCAGGTAATTGGGTTGCGATGCTGGTTGAAAACGGTATTGCCATGAGAGCTAATTCTCAAGATAGTTCAGCAGCTACTATGACTAAGGTCAGGTTTTCTGTGGCTTCTAATCCTGAGTTTTTGAGAGAAGGCTGCGCTATCTCTGACTCGCTTTACCCGGATAGAGTTGTTCTTGGTTGTGACAACAAAGAAGATGGTGATAAATTAAAACAACTTTACCAGGAAATTTCAGAGCAAAGCTTTAAAGCTCCTGATTTTTGTCCTCGTCCACAAGCTGTTAATTCAGTGCCTGTGATCACTACTGATGTTACTAGTGCTGAGATGATTAAGTATTCGGCTAACAGTTTTCTTGCTATGAAAATCAGTTTTGCAAATCAGATTGCAAATATTTGTGATTTGGTTGGGGCGGATGTTAATGAGGTCATGAACGGTATTGGCTCTGATGATAGAATCGGCAGACGTTTTTTGAATGCTGGTATTGGTTGGGGCGGAAGTTGTTTTGGTAAGGACGTTGATGCGCTTATTAAAATTGCTCAAGAATACGGCTACGAACCTGAAATGCTTAAAAACACCAAGAGCGTTAATTATAAACAAAGAGATTTGATTATAAAAAGATTACAAGAGCAAATGAAAATCATCAAAGGTAAAAAGATTGCTCTTTTAGGTTTAGCCTTTAAGCCAAATACCGATGATTTACGTGACGCACCAGCACTAGATATTGCAGCAGCACTTTTGAAATTGGGAGCTCAAGTTAGAGTTATTGACCCAATTGCTATGCCTAATGCTCAAAAACAAGTTCCTGATTTGGCTGTTGATTACTGTGATTCTGTCATAGAGCTTGTCACTGGAGTTGATGCTTTGGTTTTAGTGACTGAGTGGGATGAGTATAAAAAACTTGATATGGCAGAGATACTAACTAAAATGAATGCTAATCTGTTTATAGATGGACGTAATCAATACGACCCAGCCACAATGAAAGAACTTGGCTTTAATTATATTGGTATTGGTCGTTCAGCGTAAATATGCCTGATGAGATAAAAAATCAAAAAATACTAATAACAGGTGGTGCTGGTTTTATTGGTTCTCATTTGGCAGAAAGACTTCTGGCACAGGGTAATAAAATTATTGTTTTGGATAACCTGGTTACAGGTAGCCTTGAGAATATTAAAGCACTTGAATCAAATAAAGACTTTTGTTTTATTAATCATAATGTCTCAAAATACATAGAAATTGAAGGTGATCTGGACTGGGTTATGCACTTTGCAAGTCCTGCAAGTCCAGTTGATTTTGAGAAGCTTGCTATTCCTATCTTGAAAGTTGGTAGCCTTGGTACTCATAATGCTTTGGGCTTAGCACTTGAAAAAAATGCCAAGTTTTTTCTGGCTAGTACTTCAGAAGTTTATGGTGATCCTGAGATACACCCACAGCCGGAATCTTACTTTGGTAATGTTAATCCTATTGGTCCTCGTGGTGTTTATGATGAGTCAAAACGTTTTGCTGAAGCAATTACCATGGCTTATCACAACAAGCATGGCGTTGATAGCCGTATCATCCGTATCTTTAATACCTATGGTCCGCGTATGCGTGCTGACGATGGTAGGGTTGTTTGTACTTTAATTAGTCAGGCGCTTGCTGATAAAAATCTTTCCATTTATGGAGATGGTAGTCAAACTAGAAGCTTTCAATATGTCGATGATCTAATCGAAGGTATTGTGCGCTTGATGTCTGTTAAATTCCACGAGCCTGTTAACCTTGGTAATCCAGACGAATTTACAATCAAAGAACTTGCTGAAAAAATCATTGCTAAAACTAAGTCAAAATCAGAGCTGAGCTATTTACCTTTACCTCAAGATGATCCGAAACGCCGAAAACCAGATATCTCTAGAGCTAAAGAGCTTTTAGGCTGGAACCCAGAGCTTAGTCTGGATGAGGGTTTAGATAAATCACTGGGCTATTTTAAACTGGCTTGTGCGTAAAAACGCCCATTCAAACTAAAAAATCTTACATAAAAATTTATTTTTTCAATATCATGTTAATTTGTAATCAATGCTCAAAGAGGAGCAAGGGGAAAGATGAGAGTTGATAATACACAAGCGAGTTTGTTTGAAATAGGTATGAGAAGGCTTCTGAATATGACAGATGCTAGTTTAGGCGCTGCATTAAAAAGAGAGCTAGCGAGTCCTCATTTTCGTAGTTTGATGAGGCAAGCGGCAAGTTCACTTGCTCAAGCACCTAAGTTTTGATATAGACTCTTCGTCAGCTCTACTTAGCTGAACCGTTGATTGGTCTACGTACATTTCAATGTATTTTTTTGCCATAGCATCATCTAGTTGATTTTGGGCAAAGTTTTTAGAGTAGTTGATTGCTTCTTCTAGGTTCTCTTGTTTGAGTGACCATTCGATAGACTCCTTTAGAATTGAATCTAGCTCCTGGATGGTATTTGTGCCTAACTCTTTTTTTATAGCATTGCAGCCCAGTGGAAGCCTTAAGCCTGAGTGTTTTTGGTACCACCATGAACCAAAATCAATAATTAGCTTATAACCAAGCTCTTTATAGCGCAGTTGTGATTCATGAATTAACAAACTAGCATCCACTGCCCCTGTATCGAGTAGGTCAAACACTTCGTTGTAAGAACAATATTTAAACTCAATATCATCAATCTCAGTTTCTTTAAGCCATATTTGTAAAACTTTAAAAGCGGTTGTGTGTTTACCTGGTATGGCAATCTTGAGCCCATTTCTAAGCTCAGTTAAATTTTTGCTGACAAGCCTTGGACCATAATCCTTACCTGCAAGCGATGCTCCAGATTTCAAGTAGCTGTAGTCTTTATCTACCAAAGAGAGTGCATGAAAAGACAAAGCAACAATATCATAGCTTGAATTACCAGCAACAACCTCTTGGTTGAGATTGCCAATTTCATCGCTGGAAATTTCAAATTCATAGCTCTTGAGGTCAATTTTTTTCTCTTTGATGGCGTAGAACATAAAAGCATCATCAGAGTCTGGACTATGAGCTATAGAGATTTTGTGTTTGCTAGAAATAGGATACTCCTGTTTTTCTATATGAATTTAGCAGTAAAGTCAGCAAGCTGATCAAGCTGAGGTTCAAAAAGAGTATTTATGTAGCTTGGAAAAACACCATAAAAATTTGATAGCCCCAGTAAAATAGCAAGTATCAGCATCTCTGTCTTGCGGGCGTCTTTTAAAGTTAGCC
>CAWUIS010000095.1:0-7290 GCA_963922625.1 uncultured Candidatus Melainabacteria bacterium
CTTAGCTTTAATTTAGACCGCTTTAAATTCAAAGATAATAGTAATAACCTTCTCAGTGAGCTAGCACAAGAGCTGAACTATCTATATAAAGAAAGTGATCAGCTGAAAGGATTTTTTGAAAAACTCAACGGACTCAATCTTGAAATCGAGTTGAAAGATTCCTATCATCACCTAGTTCTTTATGATTCTGAAAATCAGAAGCTGATCTTAGACTCTAAAATTCAAAACAAAGTCTATGGCATTTATTTATTTGCTGTTTTTTATGGTTTCGCCCGACAAAGCAAGTCTGAAGATGAGATTTTTGAGATTTTTTACGACTTCTTTTCGAGCTATGACTGGAGAGTACTTGATAGCATCAACAACTTTTTAGACAGAGACAAAATTGGACCGCGTAATTATGATGCAGGTGGTTTTTTGCAAGACTACCTCACCAAGCTTCAACTAGCAAAGCAAGGCATACTAAATGAAGAAATTGACTGGCTTCTTGAGACCCAGCTTTTAAGGAACCGCAGCCTTGCTGGAAAACCAGCTTATGATCTCAACTTACTTGAAACCACTTTAAAAAGACATCAAGCGGACCCATTTTCTGGTGATGCATGTGAAGACTTGTATCAAGAATTTTTAAACTCTTACGATAAAAAATCTGCAGGTCTTTACTACGAACACCTCTGTAATTCTATCCGTGCCATTGGTCTTAAAGTTGTTGCCCAAAGAGGTTCTAGGGTTGCTCACGAGCAAGGGCCTTTGTTAATCAATTCTGGAACTATCAATTGCAACGAGGACTTTGCTCTTAAACTTAGAAAAATCCGTGCAAGCACCATAGATACTCTGACCAAACTGGAAGAATTTTGTATCAAGCATAAAATTTCAAATACAGAAAGCAAAAATTTGTTTTTGAGTCTTTATGTTTCACTTGAAAATCTAAGCTATCTTTGCGATCTGGAAAATGTTGCTAAAGCACGTTTTGAACGTAGCTTACTTGAGCTTGATGCTCAAAGCGAAGCACTTCAAAGCCACATATTGGCAATGCTTAAAAGCAAAGAAAATTTGCGCAAAGATTTACTAGCCCACTTTGATAGTGTGAAGAATTTTGAGAAAAATCTTCTTGGTCTCAAACTTGAGCTTGAAAGTCTCGTTGAAAGCATCCCACTTGCAAAAAAAGTCGCGGTCATTTATGTGCAGCGTCCTAGCTCCCGCTCTGGTCATTTTCTTCCGCGCATCATACTTGGACAAAAACTCTATATTGAAACCGACCAAGAATCTCACAAACAAAGAGAAAAAGCCATTCCTTTGAATTTTGCTTGTCCAGACTTTGAATTAATCGCATCTGGTTGTGATTCTTTTTTTGAAAATGCTTCAATCTCTATTCTTACTGATAAAGACACAGGTAAACCTGATATCAAGTGGTCTAATGCTGAAGACCTTGCCATAAGCTTGGCTCCAGCTATGTACCAAGCAATAAAAAACGCTAACGCCCGTAATGAAAAGTTTCATTATCAATTAGAAACAACTTTGCTTGGACCTCTCATTGAGCTTTTTGTAGCTTTACTGGAAAACGAAATCTCAAATATCGCTAGTATCGATAAATTTGAAGAAGTTACAAACTACCAAGAACTGTTAAACATCGCACCTGGCACTCAATCTTACAAAGATATTCTTAATACAAATCGTGACAAGGTTATCGAAGCCGCTGCTTTTGTTTTTGACTACTACTTACTTGAAAACAGCTTAGAAGAACATGCTATCTCTGAAGGACTTAGTCCTGAAGATGCCATTTTTGATATGGTGCTGACTCTTAGTGATGTACAAAAAGATATAGCCAACTATATTTTGCTCAAGGACAAAGATCCTGAAGCCCTCGCTAAGTTAGTAAGATACTCCAAAGAGCTAAAAGAAAAAATAGATGCCCCAGATACAGACATGGATCTGACTAAAAGAGCAGAGCTGATTAGCCAAAGTCTAGCTCAGCATCATGAAAAATTTGAAACACAAAAAGCACTTAAAAAATATCTGCGTTATCCTGAATCCTACGCACGCAAAGAATTTCTAGCTAATAATCCAAACTTACTTAAAGTTACGGTCTCCTCTAATAAAAAAATTCCTGATTTGGATTTGAGCTATGACTTTAGTGTTGCTCCAAGTCGTATTGATTTTGGTAAGCACGTTGTAGCTTCTGTTACCACACTGATGGGGCGCATGCTTGGGGCCGATGATATCCAATCTCTACAAAGAGCCAAAGAGTACATAGACTTAGTTAGCAAAACGCAAAATAGTTTTTTTGAAACCAGTTCAGAAGCTGGTTCGGTCAAGGTTATTGAAAATACTTGTCGTGCGATTCAATACTCTAAAGCGATATCTTTCCAGGGTGTTTTTCAGGCTTTTAATATCGATGGCATGTTAGCAAGACTAACTGTCAATTCTCGAAACACTAAAGCTGCTGGAATCCATATTATGGAGTATGGCACCATGGCATCAACAGGTTACTGCATCACCAAAGAGCCTTTATTTATTTTGTTAGGTCTTGCTATTGATTCAGATACTTTGCTTGAAAAGCTGGGTATCGATGATGATGAAGTTAAAGCTAAGCTCAAAGACACTTTCAAAGAAATGGTCTTACGTAAAAAATCCTTTTCTTCTGTTCTAGATTGGCAAAGTTATTGTTACAACGAACTGGTCGAGTCTGAAGCAGTACAGAAATATTTAAGTGATCCTAAATATAAATGGCTACCAAAGCTAGAATCCATGCTTGTACTTTTTAAGTATATTAGTGACAATGCTGATCCTGAAGCGGCTTGTGCAAGATCTTACTCGGTACTTTCAAGTAAGCTTGTTGAGTTTTCAAGAGTTATTAATGAAACCGGAATTATTCAACGTGTGCAATTGATGAACGGAGCCATTAATTTAGCTAATAACAAGATCGCAGATAAACAATCGCCAAAAGACTATAGTCAGTTGAGAATCTGCTTGAATGCCTCTTACAAAGGCAATGTCTCTGACGAAAGAGAAAATGCTAATCAATATATTTTGGCGCTACTTTTGCAAGAAAAACAATATCTCAAAAACACTTCAAACCCTGAGATTAATAAACTAATAGAAGCACAGATCAAAAATCATAAACTACCTAAAGAAGTGGTTATTTATGATCCTTTAGTTGATGCAGATATGTTTATGGGAGGTGAGCTTAAAGCAAGAGCAGAAGCTTGCATGCAAAAGCTTGAGATCATTGATTTTGCCGGTAAATTCTTAGATAGCGAAACTATTAAGGCTTGTGCTATCAGCTACGGTTCTGACATCGAGAACTGGCGCATTGTTGAAAAACAACTCTTAAAATTAAAACCACTAGAAAGAGAGCTTCTCAAAGAGAGACTCGCTGGTTTAAAGGCTGACCTGAAGTATCTTGAAATTTACGCAAAAGGTTTTTACAAGGATTATCATTTTGCTTTTCAAGGACTTGATGTCATTCAGCTCAATTCAGACCATGATGAACTTAAAGAGATTATTTGCGACTTACCTAAACTCAGATCTTTGATGCAGATCTCTAACCCGGACTCTTTACTAGTATTGTTGGACAATCCGCAGCAGGCTAAAAGCCCTCTGTTTGATTATGATTCAAGCTTAGAGTGGATGGCTTTAGGTGGCACTATTAGCTCTCACTTGATTGGTGCTGAAGTCTATCAAAGATGGGCAAAGCAAATTGAAGAAGAGAGTATTTGGGCAAAGCTTTTCATGCAAAAGCAAATCATGCTCTCTCAAAGCAGTAAAGAAGAGCTGAGTAGCAATTATGAGTTTCAAAACATTGTCAAGCAAAGCGAAGAAAGTTTTGTGTTTTTGCAAAAATACGCAGACACAAAGAGAGATTTAATTATCCAAAAATTCAAAGAAGCTCAAGAGATACCAGCTCCTTTAGAAATTTTAAAACGCTACCAAGAAATTATTAATTGTTACTCAAGGCTTGCTAGATACAAAAGCATCGATGAAATTGATTTTATAGACTGGTTGGTGCTCGGTGGCAGATGGATAATGAATGGTCTCAAGACCAAGGAAATTGATTATATTGTTGGTGTATTTGATGGTTCTGATCACTTGAAAAGATTAGGCAAGCATGGTCATGAAACCATGCAACTATTTGTAAAAGCAAGTAAAGATCCAGAAATCATTAGAGAGTTTCGTACTGTTGAAAGAGCCGGTTCGACCAAAGAAGCTGATCTTCTTGTGGGTCTTGCAGCTAGCGGTCTGGAGTACCGTGCTATGCAAAGTGCAAAAAATAGTAACGATTTATTGCGCTTGCGTGAGTTTCAAGATTATGAAAAACGAGTCGCCCTAAAAGCCAAAAGCGCTGAAGACCTGGACGAGCTTTGGGATAAACATATTCAAGACTATCTTGATGCTCTTAAATCTCAGCAAAACAATCAAGAGTTAAGCAAATATTTTGCAAGGTTACTAAAAATCTTGGAAGCTTATGCCAAGCAATTTTTCAAATACGATACTCAACTAGAAGAAGCACTGCAAAATTTTCTTAAAATTAAAGAAGCCGATAGCTTGGATTTGATTGCAATTTTTGGTGATCACAGAAAACATGGTGGTGCATATCAAAGAATTGCAAGATCTTTAATGCAACACCAAGACAATGATAGTGAACTTGTGAAACTAGCCAAGCTCGGTGAGATGTTTATAAGTTCATATTTGATATTTTTAACTCTTGGACTTGACGATGACAATGCCACTATTAATAAGCTTTCGATCTTTTTTGATCAATATCTCAATGTTCACGAAGAAGACTATCCTCCATATATGTTTCATAGTCTATGTGCTGGTGAAGCTTTTGGTTTCCACCAGACTTACTATCTAGACACTAATTTGAGAGCTAAAATGCTCAAACTGGCCTGCAAGACTGGCATCTATATTTACCGCATTTTGCATCATTTAATTAGTAATAAAACTATCCTCAAAACTAGCAGTCAGGAATACAGAGATTCTTTGATTGGTGACTATGAAAATGGCATCATCCCAATTTGTTATCAGCACGAGGGTATATGCATCGAGGAGCGACTTTGGGATTGCATGAGAGCATTACGTAATTTTGTCCGCAACTACCATGATAGGCACCCACTCCCTGTAATTATCAAAGGTGCGAGTGCCACAGTAAACAAGCTTTTCCGGCATGGGCTTGAAGATGATGTTGCACTTTGCTGGCTTGCTGCTATTGCTAGCCCTGGCAAACATTCCTGGGATTTAAATTGTGTCCTGCGCTCTCCTTTACTAAGAGACTTTGCCAATATTGACCCTAAGACTGGTACTAAGTACATCAATATATCGGCTTTTACTCCTTATTTGACTGCCAAAGGACAGATCAAACAAATCTACACTTCCATCAGACCAGAGTTATTGGAGGATAAACAAATCAACTATATATCTAGCGGAGAAGGTATCAGCAAAAATCAATATGGTTTTGTACACGCTGTAATTTCTCTTGAAGATGAGGAACTGCCAAAGCCTGGTATTACCATGTCGGCTCACACTCATCCGCAATACACTAATAATTTCATCAGAGATTTAGGAATCCCAGAAACCTGGTCACTTTTGAGCATGCAACAAATGTACGCAAAAACCGCTTTACCAGAATTGCTTGAAATGGCCGGCATGGAAAGTTTAGCTCAGATAAATTTTTCATATAAAGAATTCATTAACACAACAGAACTTGAAAAAGAATTAGACAAAAGACTAGAGCAAGCTGGTTATGACCATATTGATTATTGGATACTAAAAGGTAGCAGGGATTCAGGTGGTAGAGGTATTAGTAATAGTTTGAGCCTAGCTGCTGATAAAAAAGAGATTCTAGATTTCATCTACAACAAAATCAAAACAGACGATGTTGTCATGCAAGAATTTGTCCCTAATAACGCGCGAGCTTTTATTAGTACCGAGTTTGCAAAAAGAGTCGAAGATGCTTTTATTGATGAAGGCATAGCCATTGAAACAAAACATCCAAGAGAAAAAATATTTTTTGCGATGCGCAGCTTTCAAAGTATCAGTGGTATTAAAGGCTATTTATTCTCTGCAAATATTGGCTCTGTCACTGTCAATGCCGGGCAAGGAGCCAAAATGTTTTATGGTGAGCCGATCTATATCATGCCTCTTTACCTGGCTGGTAAAATTCAAAAATTACTCGATGAAGACGGCGAGACTATACTCAAAGAAGCAATTCCTAAACATGCAGAAAAATTTGCAAGGACACATGAGATTGCCATTGTCAATAACAATATTGCTAGCAACAACTGTTTTATGCTCAACGGACTTTTTGACTATATTCCTTATGTCTATGTTTCAAGAAATGACAAAAAGCACAAAACTAAAAAATTCAAAGTCTTTATAGATGATAATGCTAAAGGAGGTTTAGATTTCTACTACCGTTATTACGGTGAAAGTATTAATCTAATTAGTTCAAGTTCTCATGCTGAAGCTCTCAATAAGCTTGAAGAACTTCTAAAAAACAATGAAAACATTGATATAGACCTAGCTAAAATCGAGCTTAATAGCGGCTTAGGGCAGGCTAACTTACTACAAAAAGCTATTGAGGAGATGGTACCTGAGAAAAAAGATAGTTTCCTTGAGTGGTCTGAAGACCTTGGCTCTATAGCCATGCTCGGACATTTGGGAGCTAGCTAAATATCTGTTAGGAGCTCTATAGCCACTTCGGCTAACTCTGTTTCAGAAAGCTTGTCAAATTCATACCAAAGAGCTTGAATATCACCTCTGCACTCTTGAAGCTCTGGGTTAATCCTCAAAAACTCTTCGATGCTATCGTACATTCTGTAGCAAGTAATTGCTCTATATAAATCTGTAATCATTGACTTATAAAAGTCATTTTGACTGTAATTTTTAAACTTGAAAAAGTTTGTCACCAAAGCAACTTGGTCGTCCACAGCAGTGATTTTGTCACTTAGTGATATTTCTATGCCATTGTTTGTATCGTCGAAAAATTCCATATTTATTAGCCTTGGATTCAGGAAATCATTTCTTATTTAAGGCAAGGTTAAAGCCTTGATATAATTAATATCTACATGGATAGCGAGATTAAATTTGACCCTATTGAGGACGTTATTGCTGATATAAAAGCCGGTAAAGCGGTAGTGGTTGCTGATGATAGCGATAGAGAAAATGAAGGTGATTTAATCTGTGCTGCAGAAATGGTTAATCCAGATTTGATTAATTTTATGGCAACCCATGGACGTGGTTTAATTTGCCTAGCACTTGAAAAAAAACTTGTAGAAAAACTTGAGCTTGGAGAAA
>CAWUIS010000096.1:0-7275 GCA_963922625.1 uncultured Candidatus Melainabacteria bacterium
AAGCAAAGCGAACTTTATCTGCAAGATTACATGATCTAATATCACTTTTATTGATGCAGTCCATAGCCCCCTGGTCCTTGACTACTTTGACAATCTTTTTGTCATCAGAACCAGTACAAACGAGTACCGGGAGATCTTTAGTATTATGAATCAAACTAATAATAGTTGAGATTCCAGCACTATCAGGTAAATTTAGATCCAAAATCACTAAATCAATTTTATTAGCTTGAAGCACTTCAACACCATCTTTTAAAGATACCGCTACTTTGAACTTGAATTCATTAGATTTTGCTCCTGATTCAATGGCATCAAGAACCATTTCAGCATCTTCAACGTTATCTTCGATAAGAAGAATTTCTAGCGCCGAAGAATTGCTGTTGATAAATTTACTTGCCATGTCTTTAAGTTTTCAAAACTATCTGAACCAATACAGGAAAACACCTATTTATATTATATCGGCACTATACCTATAATCTTTAACACAGAAAAGCAAAAATGTCTTTGTTTATACGTGTTTAAAAGACCATTCACTAGGCTTATCCCTATGATCTTTAATAATTAGGCCCTGCTGACTGAGGCTATCCCTTATATTGTCACTAGTGGCAAAATCTTTAGTCGCCCGAGCTTTTTCTCTCAACTCAAGCAATTTTGCAATTGCAAAATCAAGAACTTGTTCATGCTGCAGGGAAGATGCCTGTGTTCGAGCCTGCAAATCAAAACCTAAAACATAGAGAAGATGGAGGACTGTATAGGGCTTGTGCTTATTTTCAAACAATAATGCTAAAGCCTGAGGACTAGCAAGGTCATTATCCATATGAACACAAAAATCAGCAATAAGCTCTTGATCCAGCTTGGCTTGATCGAAATCTATCTCTTGAGGCAAGCCTGGCTTGTATTGTAAATTACTCATTTCTTCTTCTAAACTTGCAAAGAGCTTATTCAAGCCAGTTTCAGCAGCTTCAAGAGCTTCATGGGAGAAATTAATTTGTTTTTTGTAGTGAGTTGCTAAACAAAAATATCTTATGGTGTTGGGTTTGTATTTTTGTAATAAGTCACGAATGGTAAAAAAGTTGTTTTCTGATTTGGACATTTTGGCACCATTGATCATGACCATGCCATTATGAAGCCAATATTTAGCAAGAGGCTTACCTGTCAAAGACTCCGACTGAGCACACTCATTGACATGATGCGGATGAATTAAATCATCACCACCAGTATGAATATCCAAAGTATCTCCGTGACCAGCTTGATTCAAAATTGATTTGATCATAGTACTGCACTCTAAATGCCAGCCTGGTCTACCCATACTCCAAGGAGATGCAAAACTAGTGTCGGGTTCATCCGGAAAAGCCTTCCATAAAGCAAAATCAAGCTGGCTTTCTTTACGAGAATTTTCTTCAACGCGTGACATACCTTCTTTAAAATCCTCAATGCTTTGACCTTTTAGAGCACCATAAGACTGACAATTTTCTACTCGAAAGTAAACATCACCCTCTGATTCATAAGCAAAGCCTTTGTCAATCAAGCCTTGAATGAATTCATACATTTGAGATAAGTAGTCTGTTGCACGTGGCTCGAAATCAGGCCAGCTGATATTAAGGCTCTCTAGGTCCTTCCAAAATTCATACGTGAAAACACGAGAAAGCGTATCAGAAGAACAGTTGAGTTCTTGTGAGCGTTTGACTATCTTGTCATCAACGTTGGTGATATTTCTAATCCATTTGACTTGGTAATTTCTATATTTCAAGTAACGATATAGCAAATCCCAGCTTATACAACTACGGGCATGACCAATATGAGAAATATCGTATACAGTAGGTCCGCAACTATATATAAAAACCTGTCCTGGTTTGATTTCTTTAAAATCTTCAAGCTCTCTTGTGAGGTTATTGAAAAACTTCATGACAAAGCAAGTCTAGCAGACTCATCGAGAACTTTCTTTTGTAAGCTAAACATCTCTTTTTCTTCTTCTGCGGTCTCGTGGTCATAGCCTAAAAGATGCAAGACACCATGGACAAACAAAAATGATAATTCTTCTTTGAGGCTATGCTGCTTTTCTTTGGCTTGTTCAATAGCCCTATCCACACAAATGATGACATCACCAATTGCGGCATCCTCTGGATCTTCATCTTCAAACTCTGCCAGGTCCTCAAACTTACAAAGATCTCCAGTCAAATTACCAATAGCATTGAAAGAAAGCACATCGGTAATCTCATTAATGTTGCGGTACATTGAATTTAAATTTTTAATCTCTTCTGGCTCACAAAAACTAAGCACTATCTCTTGATTTGCAAAGTAGGGTTTGAAAGTAATGTTGTAAATAGAATCAGCTAAAGTATTCCATGAAATATCTTTTTCAAGGTCAACAGGAGTATTAGATATAGGATCTATAACTTCTTGATTATTCAAACGTATTGCTAAAGCGATCTTGGCCACCGTTGAATTATAGCATCACAGAGCCTGTCCAAGATAGGCTATTGAATCATCTCAATTGCCGTACCGCTAATCTTGTCAGCCAGCTTATGCACTTGAGTAGCAGCCTGGTAATACCTTTGTGCATCGGTCAGATTATGCGCTTCAATCTTTGTATAAACATTACCTTTCTCAAGAGCTTCACCAATCACAGTAGACTCCAGGTCATTAGCAGGTAATCCACTTTTATCAGTTGCCTTGAAATAAATACCGTCTTTAACATCTTGCAAGCCGTCATTATTGTTAAAAACGACAACAGAAACCTTGTACAAAGAAACCATATTGTTACCATCACGGCCATAGATGATTCCATCAGGTCCTACTCTCAACTCGGTATACCGGCCTAGATATCTTCCATTGTTCCTATCAACAGCAAGATTAATTGACTGCACTGGTCCTAGTGCTGCACCAGCAGGATTCAACTCCTGAGAGTTATTAGAATATGGATTATTAAAAGGGTCGGCAAAATTAGGATTAAAACTTCTATACTCGGTATCAGCAGGATGAGGGCCACGCAAGCGAGTTGCAGAACCAGACAAAGGTACACCCTGAACTGCAAAGCCTTCATTAGTTACTAGGTTGCCTCGAGCATCCATATGAAAATCACCCAAGCGAGTGTGATAGACCTCACCGTTTTTGTTGTTCTTAACGGTAAACAGACCTCTGCCTTTAACCATCATTTTGGTCCACTCACCAAAACGTGGTGACTGCCTACCTTGCATCCAGCTATAACCAGATTTCTCTATCTCACCACCATGCATATAGTCGTTAAACGAATAACGCTTAGCCCTATAACCATCCATGGCAAAACCAAATAGGTTTTCTGAAATTGAGTCTATTAGTGCAACTGAATTCAAAGTAGCATTTCTTGATAAATGTTGAATTCTATTCATGTGTCTCTCTCCCTAAGCTCTTCGAGCTCCTTTTGTTGCTAACTTAGCTTTATCGATAGCTTGCAAACTACCGAGTGAAACATTGTGCTGAGCAAGAACACCAGCCAAAATTGCTTCTTGTGATTGAAGCGCAGCCATAGTCTTGTCACTACCAACAGCTTGAATTGAAACCTTGCCTCCATTCATTCTGACAATAAGAGTCTCGATATCTTTTAGACCTGGGATATCAAGCCTGACAGCTTGATTAACAGCATCTTCAACGATACGAGGAGCGAGTTCGTCCCAATTTTCAAGCTGAGTGCCTCTATCATTAGCGTCTTGCTGCTGGTTTTGATCAACATTACCCTGCTGCATCGCCTCTGTAATCTGTTTCTCGTTGACTTGTGCTACTTGAGCAACTTGAGTTTCAGTACTAGAATACTTTGCAGTTAACTCTTCTGAAGTGCGGGCTGCTTCCTCTGAACTACGTGCTTGCAATTGCTCTTTGACTTGATCGCTATCTCTTAAATCTTTTAATTTATCCTGCATTTGCTCAGAGAGCTTGGTATCTAATACTTGCGACTCTATGTTTTGTGCATCTATCTTTGCTGCTTTAGTATTGTCTTTTGGACCAAAATTTTCTTCTGGAAATGCCTGTAAATCTCTTTGAGCACCAGCCGTCTTCTCACTTTGAACAATGGCAGCCATTTCATTTGCAAAACTCCCTAACTGCGGTTTTGCAAGAATAGATTTAGCTCCAAGCAAAGTCTTAGGTGAAACTATTGGCTTGAAGTTTAAGTTTGCTGTATCTTTTAAATTATTGTTTGCTCTGGTTCGCTGCACATAGAATTAGTAACAAGCATCCATTAAGACAGGGTTAAAGGGCGCGTCGCCAACCTAATACACAAAGCGAAGGTCCTAATATTTGATCATTAGACTTGTTCTTCACTATCCTCAATCTGCTTTTGCATCATATCAACAGCAAATTTCAGTGCAGCTTTCTCATCACTTTGCTTTTGCTCGATACGCGTTTCTTCAAGAAGATACTCTTCTGCTTGCTTTTCTTTGAGTTTTTCCATGGCTTCAAGCCGTTTTTGGGCTTCTAGCAGAGCTTTTTTGGCTTCTTCTAGTTGGTTTTGGCACATTAAGAGCTGTTTTTTGACATTTTCAATATGGTCTTGTGCTTTTTTAATACCGCGCATATGGTCTTCTGCCATACGGTAATTCTCACGAATCAGCTCTTCTTGCTTGAATTTAAGGTCAGCAATAGCAATTTGCAGACGTTTTTCAGCCTCTTCCAAAGCCTTTTTTGCCTGTATAACAACCCTTTGCGCTCTTTCCACATCTTCGCGGCGCAAACTAAGAACTTTTTCTAATCGAAATTTAAACGGCATTTGTTTTAATGTTCTATTCAATAATAATAAAAATCAGGATTTAGACTTCGTTAAATTGCTACAATGATTTGCCCTGGTATTGAGAAACCTACAAAACAGCTCTAACGCCAATAAAAGGAATAAAAATGACAAGTCAAGTAGAAGAAAAATTAGAAAACATAGAAATCCCCGAAGAGGCACAAAACCCAGCTCAAGAAGAGCAAGCTTCTGAGAAAGCAGCTCAGGCTAAAAAACTCTTAAAGAAATTAGTTGATGCTGGTGTCCATCTTGGCCACAATACCAAGGACTGGAATCCCAAAATGGCTGATTTTATCCACTCATCTCAAGAGGGTGTTCACATTATCAACCTAGTAAAAACAGTAAATAGCCTAATGAAGACAGCTGAGTTCTTGAAAAAGAGAGCAAGAGCTAACTCAAACATTCTTTTTGTTGGTACCTCTAAGCAGACTTCTACCATTATCAAAGCAGAAGCAGAAAGAGCTGGCATCTATTTCATCAATCAAAGATGGTTAGGTGGTTTGATTACTAACTTTGACACCATCAGAGGTAGATTGAACAAACTAAGAGAGCTTGAAAACAACCGCGATACAGGTGCTTTCAAAAACTACGGTAAAAAAGAAGTAGCGAGACTAAACAGACAAATCATGAAACTAAACAAATCACTTGGTGGTTTGAAAAAAATGCGTGGTAAGCCTGAGATTATCGTAGTTTTTGACCAAAACAAAGACGCTATTGCTATTACTGAAGCAATGAAAGTCGGCGCTAAAATCGTTAGTCTTACTGACACAGACTGTGATCCAAGCAATATTGACTTCATTATCCCGGCTAATAACGACTCGATGAGATCTATCGACGTTATCGCTAAGTACTTAGCTGATGCTGTACTAGAAGCTCAAGCTGTTACCAATAGAAAAAGAGTCTAGATTTTAAAGAATCAGGTTCGCTATAATAAAACTGTATTTTTAAGGAGATAAACTAATGAGTTTTACTGCAAAGGACGTTGCAAAATTAAGAGAAATGACTGGTGCTGGCATGATGAAATGCAAAGAAGCACTTAAAGAAACTGACGGAGATATTGATGCTGCTGTTACTTACCTTAGACAAAAAGGTATCGCTAGCGCTGCTAAAAAATCTGGCAATATCGCTGCTGAGGGTATGATTGTATCTGCGACTGCTGAGGATAAAAAATCAGCTGCGCTTGTTGAAATCAACTCACAGACTGATTTTGTTGCTAAAAACGAAAATTTCCAAAACTACGCTGCGGAAATCGCGAAAGTTGCTTTAAACAACAAATGCAAAACTATTGAAGAGCTTTTGCAAGCTGAGCACGAAGGTAAATCTGTTGCTGATTCTGCCATTGAAATGACTGCTAAAATTGGCGAGAAAATCGATGTAAGAAGAGTAGTGTTTGCTGAATCACAAGGTGAAGTAGCAACTTACGTGCACCCAGTTGGCTCTAAAATTGGTGTGATCGTTGCACTTGATAAAGAAGCTGGCGAGAAAGCAACTGACATTGCTATGCACGTTGCTGCTGCAAGTCCTGCTGCTGAATTTATTTCAAGAGATGAAATTCCTTCAGAGACTATCGCAAAAGAAAAAGAAATCGAAAGCCAAAAAGATGATCTTCAAGGTAAACCTGCTGAAATCATCGAGAAAATTGTTACTGGCAGAGTCGATAAAATTCTTGCCGCTAAAGTTCTTCTTGAGCAAGCTTTCATCAAAGACCCTAACCAAAAAGTTAGTGCCTACCTTGGTGAAGCTGGTATCGAGTCTTTCACTAGATTTAACCTTGGTGAGGGTATCGAGAAAAAACAAGAAGACTATGCAGCGGAAGTTGCAGCAGCAATGGGAGCGTAAACTTATTAGTTTACAATCCTAATTCTCTCTTGATTCTGCGCAGCAATTTCACTTACAATTTATGTGCAGAATTGAGCCTTTGTGGCGGAATTGGTAGACGCGCTTGACTCAAAATCATGTTCCCATCTGGGAGTATCGGTTCGACTCCGATCAAAGGCACCATTTTTATAAATAACACTCCAACGCTATCTTGTGAAGCAAGCTTCGGACCGTTCGCCTGCTCTCAGAATAATATAATAATCTCTAAGTTTAGCCCCTGGGCTCAATTATCTTGCTATCTTTTTTGTGTCATGGACACAAAAATAATTGTCACTAAAACAGCTAATGGAAAAATCAAGGCCTTAAATCAAGTTAGCTTGAAGAAAATACGCAAAAAAGAGATAGTTGTTAGTAAAAAAGTACCAGCTGATAATGAAACATTTGCTAAGAGTATTAATGATGGTTACATACCTTTATTTCTTGAAAGAAGTACGGCTAACTCGATTGATTTAAATGGGGTACATGTTACAAGCTTATTGAATACAATAGATACTTTATTGAAGCTAGAAACAATTCAAGAAGATAAAAGAGATGTACCAGCATATAAAGCAATTGTTGCTCCTTTAATGAAAAAAGGTATACATGGAAGAGAAGAGACTGGCAGAACTTTAATAGTTCATGATCTTCATCAAGTTAACAAA
>CAWUIS010000097.1:0-6976 GCA_963922625.1 uncultured Candidatus Melainabacteria bacterium
CTTGAAAATTTATTCTTACTATACTTCTCGGCAAATAGATATATTCTTCACACTGGTGAATATGATGTAGAAAAACAACAGGCACCACAAAGTGAAGTGAGTGAGTCTAATAAGCACGATAGCTGGTACAAACTAGCGATGCTTCCAATTAGAGCAGTTCTTGGTGATAAAAAAGTAAACTATATGCATCACTATCGAAAACTACTAGAACAAGCGCGGGATTAACTCAAGTGGTATTCACCACGCCATTTAAGTTCGTCTAAGAAGCGATCTTTGATTAAATTTTTAGGTCTATCAGAGCCATCAAGAACTTTTACAATCAAAACTTCTTGGCGCTCAAGATGTATCATCAAAAGTAAACCTTCTGCCCCGCCTTTAGCATAAAAACGCTGAGGATATGCCTTCATTAATTCAGTATCAAAATTACCTGCTGCTGCAATTAATTCAGGGAAACTATTTGCAGCCTGAATGAGTTTTTGGTAACGACTTTGGCCTAGTATATTGAAAAAGATTTTTGCCATGTCCTGTATGCTCATATAAAAGCTTGGAAGCGAGCAGCCATCTTTTTCGTGGATATTTTGGAATTCAGGATTTAGCCGCCTCAGCTCTTCTGTAATTTTTACTTGAAGTGGATGCTTAATATCTAAGTAGTTTTCTTGGTCCCAGTTATATTGTTTACATGTAGCAAGCATAATCAGATGCTTTGCTGAGCAATAGTGTTTTAGTTGGGAATCTTGCTTGTGCGGGTGAAAACCACATTGCAATAAATCAGGATTCAAGTCAAATCTCTTGATTAATTTTTCAATTGCATGCAAATGAATGTCTTGAGCCCGGTGCGAGGAGCCAATAATTGCAAGCTCTTCTATGCTTAAGTCTTGATCTATTAAATCTAGACACACTTTGGCTTGTATGATTTTGATTAAAGATCTGGTGAAGCAGCGAAAGTTCTCATCTCCCCAGCTTTGTAAAAGTCCGCTAGCACCGTAAAGCAGAGCATGACCGTAATGCAGGCTCTCGATGTGCTTGCCGCGATGTATTTCAGCTAATAAAACTGGGTCTTTCAAGTTTACCTGCCTGGACTACTAGATATATAATCTTACTATTAATGCAAAAAATACTGACAATTTTACTTTGCCTCAGCTTATCCATCACTAGCCTTAGTGCTGCTGAAAAAGATAAAGCAGATCCTATTGAAGAAACCTTCACTAAGATTTACCAAGCTTGGAATGAACATGACGCTGATAAATTGTTCTCGATGTACAGCAAAAACTTTGTCACTGGTGATGGCATTAGCAAAGAAGATTATAAAAAGCTTACTCAGACATTGTGGGATTCTTACCCGGATATCAAAATCGAAAATCAAAAAAGAACTATTCGTAGTCAAGATCAGTACGCAACTATTTCAAGCATTGATTTTTTCTTTGGGGAAAGTAAGGATGCTAACTCTGATCTTGGTGAAAAAGGTATACTCAATGCAATTTCTCAAGGACAAATTTTTCTTCATAAGTATGGAGACGAATGGAAAGTAGAGTCTGACAGAATCCATTTTGAACTAGTCACTGTTTTTTATGGCAACGCTAAAGAGTATCTTGATCAGCATCAAATTTATTTTAGTAGCCCTGAAATGGTCAAAGCTGGTGAAAAGTATTCTGGTACGCTTTATTTTATTCTGCCTGAAAATATCAAAGCAACTGCAACTATCAACAGAGAGTTGATTCAAAAACCAAAAGAAGATGATAAAAGTGATGAGTCCTTTCAAGTTATCAAAGAACATAAACTTGAAAGACTATTTGAAGCTAATTCAAGTAACCACAATGAATTAGTGAGCGCAACTATAATTTTGTCTAAGGGCATTATTGAGCCAAAACTCGATGGCATACTCTATATCTCCAAACGTATTAATGTCTTGCCTCAAATAAAAGAAGCTAAGCCAGCTAATATTGTCACAGAAGCTTTTGCAAAGAAAAAGGCTTCCAAAAAAGATGCTGATTCAAACCCTTGAAAGCTATTTAGATGATGCCGGTATTAAGCAAGAACAAATCGCAATAGCTTGTTCTGCTGGAGCAGATTCACTTGCCTTAACAGAAGCTTTCTACCAAGTTTATGACCCTAGTAAACTCTGTGTTTTACATTTTGATCACCAGATGCGAGCAGACTCGAAACTTAGTCTTGAGTTTCTTCAAAATTATTGCCAAGAAAGAAACTTAGAACTTGAACTGGGCTATGCCAAATCTGTTTTAAAGTCAGAGGATGATGCTAGAAAATCTCGCTACCAATTTTTCAGTGAGGCTTGTCAAAACAAAAGTATCAAACTACTTTTTCTGGCTCATAATTTAGATGATAATGCTGAGACTCTTTTATTCAGACTTTTTCGAGGCACTTCAAGCTTTGGTTTGCAAGCAATAGGTACCATGACTAAAAGAGACGGCTTAGAGCTGCACCGGCCTTTTTTAAAAATATCAAAACAAGAGATACTAGCTTTCTGTGATCAACATTCTCTTGCTTATATTGAAGATTCTAGTAACACTAATGAAAAATTTGCACGCAATAGAATTAGACTGAAAATTTTGCCGGAAGCAAAAAAAATCAACTCCAAAGTAATTGAAAACATCAATACCCTTACTAATATTATTAAAGAGGAGCAAGCTTTTATTTGTGAGCAAGTTGATGCAACTTTGACTAAATTGGGTGATTTACCTTGGGACTTAGCACAGTTTAGGAGGCTTTCACCTATGCTCCAAAGAAAAAGCCTAGAAAAAAAATTTACTACTAGTATTGCTTTTGTTGATGATTTTTTAGATGCTATCAAACGAGGAGGCTTTCATAGAATTAATTTCTCTAAAGCAAAGTTTTTTACTATAAAGCAAAAACAAATTTGGCTTGAATCCACTATAATGGATGGCGATGACATCAACGACGAGTCTTTCTAACGCAAGTGAGTTAAGGGCAAAAATACAAACTCTCTATTCTGCAGAGGAAATTCAACAAGGAGTTGCAAACTTAGCAAAAGAAATTTTGCAAGATTATAAATCTGAGGATGGTATCTTTGCTGTACCCGTTTTGAAGGGAGCTTTCATGTTTGCAAGTGACCTTGTCAAAGAGCTAAATTCAATCCCTCTTGAACTTGAATTCATTCGCGTTTCGAGTTACGGCACTGGTACTGAAAGCAGTGGTAATATCACTGCGCATAATATTACTCTGCCAAATTTAGAAGGTAGAGATGTTTTGATAATCGAAGACATTGTGGATACCGGCAGAACTGCAGATTGGCTTATAAAGTTTTTTACTAATATGTGTCAGGCGCGTATGGTCAAAATTGCAGCAGTGGTTGATAAACCTTGTCGTAGGCTTGAAAGCTTTAAGCATATAAAACCTGATTATTCTTGTTTTGAGATAGACGATAAGTTTATAGTTGGTTACGGGCTTGATTATCAACAAGAATTTCGCAACCTACCTTATATTGGTTTTATTGAGGATATAAACTAAGGTTTTTCTAGATACTTAGTGACATTCTTGGCGACAAAGTCACCAAATTGCTTGCCTAGTGGATCTGCTAGATCTATTGCCTTAAAGCATGCTGCCATTGAAACTACTGACCTGACAGCCTCAACCAAAAACTCAGGCATTTTTATTGATCTGTAGACTTTATTTTGTACCCAATTACAGATATTGGCCACGGCTGTGGGGACCGCAATGGCTGCAATTGAGTCTTGTCCCAAAATCCGAGATGCTTCTATTAGCGCTTTGCCTGGCTTTGCCATTAGATACTTCAAGCCAGAGCGCGAAAAGGCAGCAGCAAAAGATACTCCCCAAAGGGCACGGTAAGCAATGGTACCCGGCAAGCCTAAACTTGAAAGTGGCTCTTTGAATACCTCCGCAACTTCATTACTAAGAGCTGCTACTTTTCTCCTTAAGTCTTTATCGTTGAGTAAAAATTTCAAGGAGTCTACTAGTGTTTTTGCCAAATTTGAGCTTTCGTATATGCTAGCCGAAGCCTTATTTTCAGCACTATCAGAATCTTCGCTTCTGGATAAAGCCTCAGCATGAGTGCGCCCTCCAGTAATAGCTTCAACAAAGCCATCTTCCTCAACTAAATGAGGTGGTGCGGATTCTGGTTGAGTTTCAGCTCCGATACCTGCAGTTGTATAGTCAGGCAATGGGCTGATTGCAGCAGCGTCGCTCATTTTTATGGACTTGCAAATACGCAAATTGAGTCAATACGTAAATGCGTGTCGTTAATCTTATCATGGATTAGGCGAGAGTCACATTAGACTTCTTGGGTAATTAAAAATTAGCTTTCTTTAAGCCCTGACATCGCAACTCCTTTGACAAAGTATTTTTGGCAAAAGAAAAACAAAACCAGCACAGGAATTATCATAATTAAAGAGGCTGCCATTAGTGTGCCCCAATCAACTCCCCCGAGCTTTGATTGAAATTGGCTCAAGGCTAGGGATAAGGTGTAGGATTCTTTGTCAATTAAAAATATACTGGGTTTCAATAAATCATTCCAACAAATCAAAAATTGAAATAGAGCCACTATTAAAAGAGCTGGTTTGGATAATGGCAAATATATTTCTTGGTAGATTATCCACTCACTAGCACCATCTAGTCGAGCTGAATCAGCTAGGTCTTTTGGGATGCTCAAAAAAAACTGCCTTAACAGAAAAATATAAAAAGGCAGCCCGCAGAGATATGGAGCAATAAGTGGCAGCATAGTGCCGTACCAACCAAGCTCCTTAAAAAGAATAAATTGTGGTACTGCGATGACCATATCCGGCAGCATCATAATAGCGATAGTCGCGGCGAAATATATCTCGCGCCCTTTCCACTCCAGAGCGCTAAAAGCATAAGCTGCCATGGAAGAGGCGATGACCACACCTAATACATTGAAAAAAGCTATGTAGAGTGTATTGAGACTGGCTTTGAGAAAATTAACTTTCTGCCATGCCTGAATAAAATTTTCAAAGCTAAGTCTTTGTGGAATTAATGAAAAATTTTGCGAATAGATCTCAGCGCTAGTCTTTAAGCTAGTTGAAAGCATGCCTATTAAAGGTGCAAGCAAGATGAGGCTAGCAAGAATAAGAGCTAAGTGAGTGAGAGCTTTTTTATTCATTGTTTCTGAGCAGGCGTTTTGACAAACCAATCTCCTGAAGCCCGGGCTATGAGCTTGCCCTCCTGGTTTTTAATACCACCTTCAACATAGCAAATAGTGCGACCTTTTTTGATAATCTCACCCCAGGCTGTAAGTCTGTCTCCAGGGAAACTTGGACGCAGAAAATTAACATTCATTTGCATGGTAACAACGGTTTCTGCTTTATTCATGTAATTGCAAGTGACAGCACCGGATAATGCCATGTCTAAAATAGACTCGATAACCCCACCATGAGTACTACCGCCGATATTACAAAGCTCTGGTCTAACAACAAGCTCAAGCTTGCAATAATCATCCCCGTATTGTTTAAAATCAACTCCAATAAAGCTCTCAAAGGAGTTTTTGTATCTATCTTTGCTTAGTTCAAGGCAATCCATATAGCTAAATCATAGCTCTTAACTAAAGTTTAGGAAAATTACTCTATATATTGGCTTAATTGGTGTCAGTGATATCAAGATGCCAAGAAGGAGCTTATGAAGTCAGGCAAGCTTGTCCATATACTGGATCTTTACAAAGCTAAACAAGAGAGTTCTGAGGTGAGCAGTGCTGACGAGGTTTTTGATCACATTGCTAAAGGTCTAAAACACAGAGCAGAGACTTTGGTTAAAGAGTTATCAAGCTCTTCTAGAGCTTTGTTTATAAATAGAGATAAGGGGCTTAGAGCATAGGCTGGATGAAAAATGATTTTAGAATATGGAGTCTATTACTGTAATGGAGTTTAGTTGCGCGTTTTTAAAAACGTGAGTTTTCTCCGTAGTTGAAAATTAGACAATCATGACCTTGAGAAGCAGACTCAAAAGCAAGTTTTTTCAGATCCAGCATATGGTGCAACACATCCATAAATTTTTCAGAGATGTTTAAACTATGAACAAAGTTAGTGTCTTCAATTGCATTTGCAATTTTCATGGATAAAGTTTTACAGTCTTGCCAAGACCGGAGATTTTCAGCAATATTAGGATTTAAGGTAAAAACTTTAAATGGTCCAATATAGAACTGAATCTTAGCAAGAGAGACGGCTTTATTTTCGATAAAGTGGTGAAACAAATTAGTCAAATTTCCAAGCCAAAAAGAGTCAGCTTTATTCACTGAGCTTAGGTTTATTGTTAAATCTACAGCTCTATTGCTTACACTATCTACTCTGCTCATTTCCCTCACTAGAGGAGTAGCTCCCCTCTCAAGACGAGCAGTTGCTCTATGATCAATCATGTTCAATGAGTCTCCAGTCTGCAATGGTCTTCGATCATGAACATCGAATAAATCTTTTTGCCTTCCTGTTCTTGTAATCGACACATCATCGGAATGAAATCTAGAATGACTAAGATCTCTCGGGAGTAAACCTTTAATTTCTTCACAACTAATATACTTAGCTACTCTGATCTCTTTTTCTATATCTTCAAGATTCTTGATATGACGACATTCAATTTCATTATCCACAGAAGGCAGTAGGATGTCATCGTTTTTTTCAACAGCAAATTGTAACTTGGGGCTCAGCTCTAAGATTGATTGCTCAAGATTCCTAGATTGACTGTTTAATGGACGGCAACAAATATCATATACAGCAATAGCAAATTGCTTTAATGAGTCTAAATCATGAGTTCTACAGACTTCCACAAGCTCTTCTTTTTTGGATATTATTGAATCTATAAACTTTTTTGCATGTTCAAGAATATCTTCTCTTCTTGGCTTAATTTCCCCGATAAACAGACCGAAAAGTAAGTAGGCAAAAGTACCTTCAGAATATATTTGGGGAGGGTAAGCGACCTTTATCTCAGCAAATTCTTTTAAAAGCTTTACTGTTTCTGAGTGATGGTAATAACCATCAAG